>NZ_LBJW01000095.1:0-129813 GCF_028128865.1 Bradyrhizobium sp. CCBAU 11357
AAATCTCATATCGGGAACTGCTCCCGCACACCCGATTAAGCAAAGCCCTCGCAAGCGGGAGAGGTTGCACCGAACCCGTGGCAATCGAATCAACCTAAAGCCATTCCGCTCTAAGCATCACCCCTGCCGCTGCCTCAGCAGCGCTTCGACATCCAGCCGCTTGGTGACCATCGCGAGCTTCCCGTCAGGCCCGAACGGCCATTGCTCCCGCGGCTTGTCCCAATACAGCTCCACGCCGTTCTGGTCGGGGTCGCGCAGGTAAAGCGCCTCGCTGACGCCGTGGTCGCTGGCGCCATCGAGCGCAATCCCGGCCGTGAGCACTCGATGCAGCGCATCCGCCAGCGCGGGGCGCGTCGGAAACAGGATCGCGGTGTGATAGAGCCCGGTCGTGCCTGGCGGCGGCGGCGAGCCGCCCTTGCTCTCCCAGGTGTTGAGCCCGATGTGGTGATGATAGCCGCCGGCCGAGATGAAGGCCGCGCCCGAGCCCATCCGCTGCATCAGCTCGAAGCCGAGCACGCCGCAATAGAAGCCGAGCGCACGATCGAGATCGGCGACCTTGAGGTGGACGTGGCCGATCCGGGTGCCGGCAGGAATGGCGGGGCTTTGCGACATGTGAATGCTCCATCGAAAACATGGACGTAAGCCCGGCCTCGAGCCAGTGCTACGGCCAAACGCGAAACCCATCGTTTCCGGATGGGAAACTATGCCAGCTCCGATACCTCATCCTCGGGCAGGCCGAACTCGAACGTGTTCAGCGTCATCGACACCAGCGTGTAATAGCCGCAGAGCCCGATCACCTCGACCACGCCGCGCTCGCCGAGCAGCTTCACCGCCTCATCATACAGGCCCTTTTCGACGCCGTGGCCCTCGTGCAGCGACTTTGCGAGATCGTAGATCATCTTCCCCTTGGGATCGTCGAAGTCGGGCGTGCGGCGATCGCGGATCGCCTCGATGATCTCAGGCTTCATGCCGCCCGCAAGCGCCAGGCGCTTGTGGGCATACCATTCGTAATGCGCGGTCCAGTGCCGCGCCGTCACCAGGATCGCGATCTCCGAGAGCTTCGCCGGGAAGATCGTGTCGAAGCGCAGCACCTCGCCGAGCCGCGTGGCGTGGCGCGCCATCTCGGGGCTGTTCAGCCAGGCCATCATCGGCGCCGGCGGCTTGCCGCGCTTGCCGGTGATCGACTCGTCATAGGTCTGCCGCTGGCTCTCGTTCATTTCGCCAGGCGAAAGAAGCTTTAGGCGCATTGTCGTTTCCTCTTTGTTTTCAAGGCTCGCCCTCGCGGTGACTATAACCGATAAGTGGTTGAATTCCGCAGGGGCTTGGCCCAGACTCGGCGGCAACAATTCGAATTTTGAGTGATGGAAACGACCAATGAACGACCTCAATACCAGCGATTCTGAATCCGCCGATCTCTCGACATTCCGCAGCGAGACACGCGCCTGGCTGGAGGCCAATTGCCCGCCGGAGATGCGCAAGCCTGCAACGGCGGACGCCGACGTGTTCTGGGGCGGGCGCAACGCGAAATTCTCCTCCGAGCCGCAGCGCATCTGGTTCGAGCGCATGCGCGACAAGGGCTGGACCGTGCCCGACTGGCCAACGGAGTATGGCGGCGGGGGCCTCAGCGCGGCCGAGCACAAGGTGCTGCGCGCCGAGATGGCGCGAATCGGCGCGCGGCCACCGCTGTCGAGCTTCGGCATCTGGATGCTCGGGCCGGCGCTGCTCAAATACGGCAATGAGGCGCAGAAGAAGGAGCATCTGCCGAAGATCGCGGCGGGCGAGATCCGCTGGTGCCAGGGCTATTCCGAGCCGAACGCCGGCTCCGATCTCGCCTCGCTCCAGACCCGCGCCGAGAGCGACGGCGACGACTTCATCATCAATGGTCAGAAGATCTGGACGTCCTACGCCAATTATGCCGACTGGATCTTCTGCCTGGTCCGCACCGATCCGGCCGCGAAGAAGCATGACGGCATCAGCTTCATCCTGTTCGACATGACCTCGAAGGGCGTCTCGACCAAGCCGATCCTCTTGATCTCCGGCTACTCGCCGTTCTGCGAGACCTTCTTCGATAATGTCCGGGTGCCGAAGTCGCATGTGGTCGGCACCATCAACCGCGGCTGGGACGTTGCGAAATATCTGCTACAGCACGAGCGCGCGATGATCTCAGGGATGGGCGAGCGCGGCGTCGGCCGGCCGCTCGGCCAGATCGCGGCCGACTCGGTCGGCACCGACGGGCAAGGCAGGCTGGATGATGCGATACTGCGCGGCCAGATCGCCAGCTTCGACGTCGATGAGGCCGCGCTGGCTGCCTGCGCCGAGCGCGCGGTCGATCTCGCCAAGGCTGGGCAGGCGCATCCGGCGTTCTCCTCGGCGATGAAATATTACGGCACCGAGCTCAACAAGCGCCGCCACGAGATCCTGATGTCGGCCGGCGGCGTCGATGCGCTGGAATGGGAGAGCGAGCGCTCCAGGCAGGGCGCCCGCCCGCGCGCCTGGCTGCGCACAAAGGCCAATTCGATCGAGGGCGGCACGAGCGAGGTCATGCTCGGCATCGTCGCCAAGCGCATCCTGGACCTGCCGGGGGCGTGAGCCTTTCTGTCATTCCGGGGCGCGACGAAGTCGCGAGCCCGGAATCCATCTATCCACCAACTCTGCCGCTCGATGGATTCCGGGCCTGGCCCTTCGGGCCATCCCGGAATGACGAACTACCAAATAGATTTCGAATCGGAAACACGCACATGGCCCTCGTCCTCTCCGAAGAACAATCCATGCTCCGCGACTCCGCGCGCGGGCTGATCAGCGACAAGGCGCCGGTGTCGCACCTGCGGCACTTGCGCGACAGCAAGGACCCCACCGGCTTCTCCAAGGAGCTTTGGCATTCCTTCGCCGAGATGGGCTTTGCCGGCTTGCTCGTGCCGGAAGAGTTCGGCGGCAGCGGTCTCGGTTTCGTCGAGGCCGGAATTATCATGGAGGAGATCGGCCGCAGCTTGATGCCGTCGCCCTTCCTCGCGACGTCAGTGGTGGCGGCATCAGTGCTGAGCCGCGGCGGCAATGCCGCGCAGAAATCGGAATATTTGTCGAAGATCGCGAGCGGCTCGCTGCTCGCGACGCTGGCGATCGACGAGGGCGCCAAGCATCGCCCGCTGCAGACCAGCCTTAAGGCCGTGCGCGCCGGCAACGGCTTCAAGCTCTCCGGTGCCAAGGCGCTGGTGGTCGACGGCCATGTCGCCGATCTCCTCATCGTCGCTGCCCGCACCGCGGGCGCCGCCGGCGAGCGCGAGGGCCTGACGCTGTTCCTGGTCAATCCCAAAGCCAAGGGCGTTGCGGTCGAGCGCACCATCATGGTCGATGCGCACAATGCGGCGCGGATCGAATTCGCCAATGTCGAGGTCGATGCCGACAGCGTGCTCGGCGAGGTCGACCAGGCGGCCGGCCTGCTCGATGGCGTGCTCGATATCGGCCGCGGCGCGGTCGCCGCCGAAATGGTCGGCCTCAGCGATGAAGTGTTCAACCGCACCGTCGAGTATCTGAAGAGCCGCAAACAATTCGGCAAGCTGATCGGCGAATTCCAGGCGCTGCAGCATCGCGCCGCCGAGCTCTATATCGATATCGAGATCACCCGCGCCGCCACCATGAAGGCGCTGCAGGCGCTGGACGCCGACGTCGCCAAGGCCACGCCCGCCGTCGCCGTCGCCAAGGCGCGCGCCGGCACCACCGCCACGCGCGCGGTGCAGGAAGGCGTGCAGATGCACGGCGGCATGGGCATGACCGACCAGTTCGACATCGGCTTCTTCATGAAGCGCGCGCGCGTCTGCGAGGAGTTGTTCGGCGACGCGAACTACCACACCGAGCAGCTGGCAAGGTCGCGGGGATATTGAGGCGGGGGTGAGGCGCAGGACGCCGCCTCACAATCGGTGTCATGGCCCGGCTTGACCGGGCGACCCAGTACGCCGCGGCCTCTCCGCATACGTTTGAAGTCTCTGGAATACTGGATCGCCCGGTCGAGCCGAGCGATGACAGTTGAGAATGTGGAAAGTACCTGCCCCAGGCTCGTCATTGCGAGCGCAGCGAAGCAATCCAGAATCTTGCCGTGGAGACAGTCTGGATTGCTTCGTCGCTGCGCTCCTCGCAATGACGGTGGTTAGACCCCGTTACCGCATCGGCGGCGCGTATTGCACGCCACCCGCGTTCCACAGCTGGTTCATGCCGCGCGGAATCTTCAGCTTCGACTTCTCGCCGATGTTGCGATCATACATCTCGCCGTAATTGCCGACGTGGCGGATGATGCGCGCGGCCCAGTCCTTGGTGAGGCCGAGCTGCTCGCCGTAATTGCCCTCGGTGCCGACGAGGCGCATCACGTCCGGCTTCTTCGACTTCAGGGCCTCGTCGATGTTCTCCGAGGTGACGCCGAGCTCCTCGGCGTTGATCATCGCATACAGCGTCCACTTCACGATCATCATCCAGTCGTCGTCGCGCTGGCGCACCACGGGGGCGAGCGGCTCCTTGGAGATCATGTCCGGCAGGATCATGTGGTCGCCGGGCTTCGTCAGGTTCAGCCGCAGAGCATAGAGCTGCGAGACGTCGGCGGAGAACGTGTCGCACTTGCCGGTGTCGTAGGCCTTCACCACGTCGGCGAGGTTGTCGAATTTCACCTCTTCGTACTTCATGTTGTTGACGCGGAAGTAGTCGGCGACGTTGAGCGCCGTCGTGGTGTTCGCCTGCACGCAGACCTTGCTGCCGGCGAGATCCAGCGACGTCTCCTTGTTGCGCGAGCGCGGCAGCATGAAGCCGGCGCCGTCATAGTAAGCGACGGCAGGGAAATAGAGGTCGTAGTCGAGCTCGCGCGCCATGCTCCAGGTCGTGTTGCGCGAGAGGATGTCGACCTTCCGGCTCTGCAGCTCCTTGAAGCGCTCGCTGGCGTCGAGCGGAATCATCTTCGCCTTGCCCGGATCGTTGAAGATCGCGGCCGCCACCGCGCGGCAGAAATCGACGTCGAAGCCGCTCCAGTTCTTGTTGTCTTCCGAATACGAGAAGCCCGGCAGGCCCTTGTTGACGCCGCACAGCACTTCGCCGCGGCGCACGGTGCGCTTCAGGGTGCGGGTGTCGTAGAATTCATAGATGATGGCGAGAACGCCGACCAGCACGGCGACCGCAAGCCCGATCAGCAGGCCGCCACGAAAAGTGCGCATGATGTCTCTCTCTCGAAAGTATCGGAAAAGGAAGCGGAGGAGGGGAAGGAGCATGATCCCGAGGGATCATGCTCGAATCTAGAGCCTTCAGAGCTCGGGCTTCTGCCGGATCACGACCTTGGTGCCGAGAGGGACGCGATCGTAGAGATCGGCGACGTCGTTGTTGACGAGACGGAAGCAGCCCGACGACACCTTGGTGCCGATCGTATCAGGGCGGTTGGTGCCGTGGATGCGGTAGACCGTGGTGCCCAGATACATGGCGCGGGCGCCCAAGGGGTTGCCGGGGCCACCGGCCATGAAGCGCGGCAGATAGGGCTGGCGCTGGATCATCTCCGCCGGCGGCGTCCAGTCCGGCCACTCCTTCTTGTTGGTGATGGTCACCAGTCCCTGCCACTGAAAACCGTCGCGGCCGACGCCGATCCCGTAGCGGATGGCGCGCCCGCCCGGCTGCACCAGGTAGAGGTGGCGCTCGGCGGTCGCGACGATGATGGTGCCGGGCGCTTCCGTGGTTCGGAAGTACACCACCTGCTTCTGCCATTCCGGCTCGAGCTGGTAGGCATCGTCCGCGATCAGGCCCGGCTCGTCGCCGCGGTCCGGCTGCTGGGCGAAGGCGTGCGGCGTGGACAGGACCAGCCCCATCGCAGCCACGAAAATCCCGGTCAGGCGACGAAAATCCGTCATTTAAGCTCTCCCCGCTGCCACAGCGCAAATCATTCGGAACCATCAAACCTGAGGGGCAAGTTCATGGCAAGTTGATGGCGCGCCGTCCTGGCATGTCACGAGAATGCTTTGGTTTTTTGACGGGCCCAGAGCAATGCCACGAACAGGGGATGGCGCGAAAAGCATAGGTGTTGCCGCTCGGGAGGTGAGCTCCCTCCCCCGCATGCCCCCGCAGGCGGGGGAGGGCCGGGGAGAAGGTGTTTCCACAACGGGACACTCCCCCAGAGGATAGAACCCTCACCCGCGCCGGAGCCTGTCATCGGGCGCGCCTTCGGCGCGACCCGGTGGGCGCGACCTCTCCCGCAAGCGGGAGAGGCTCAGACCGAGTTCGCCGAAGGGGTCAACTTCGACAACTGGCCATCGAGGCGACTCAGATCTTGTTGCTCTCCGCCGCGATCCCGAGCCGCCGCACGATCTCGGCTCCCACGGCGCGGGCCTCGACCCGCGAGCCGATGCGGGGGCTGCGAAACCGTCGGCCCGAATGCAGTCGGATCACCACGATGCAATGCTCGTCCTCGGAGCGGCCGCGGCGCTCGACCGTGATCGATTTGACGTCGGGCCCGGCGATATGGTCGGCCCGCAAGCTGCCGTCGCCCCACAGGCGCTCGACGCGAATATCGTTCGCTCCGATCATCCAGAACGCGCCGGTTGCGAGGTTCGCATAGCGATAGACGGCGAATGCGGCGATCGCGCCCAGCGGCAGCAGCAGGATATCGACATGGCTGGGGGAAAGCCCGCGCCACAGCTTGTAGGCATAGGGGACCGCGGACAAGGCCACCGCGATCAGTGCGACGATCCGGATGTCCCGCGCCGAAAACGCCTCGAGCGGCTCGCCGAGATGCATCTCGGGATTGCTGGCATCGAGCGGGTTGCTGGGCGACTCGACATTGGGAACGTCGAAATGCGCCGCGATCCACGCCACGGTGTCACGAACATGGGTGACATCGGGAATCGGCGGCGAGGTCAGGCGCTCGCCCGAGGCAAGCGTGAAGACGAGTTGGAAGCGGGCCTTCACCCTCTTGCTGCCGGGGACCTGTAGCGCCGTGATCTCGTCCTTGCCGACGAGGCGCGTCTGGAGCTTTCCGAACGGCCGCTGCCGGCCGATCAGGATCTCGTCCGCCGTGATGATCCACACCACCGCCGGCGCCATCATGATGCCGACGACGAACCCGGCTCCCACCAGCAGCGCCACCGCCGATATCAGGATTTCCAGGAGGTCGTGCGTGAACAGTCCCGGCGTGAAGCAGAGCGCAACGGCCGCCGCAGAGGCGGCCACGACCAGCCGCTGTGCGATCGAGGAACCTTCACGAAGGCGGATGTCGGTGCTGGTGGTCGCGTCCATTGCGGGCGGCTGATTGCGTCGGGTTGCGAAACTCCACGGACGGCTCCGTGGAGTCAAGCAACAAGGGCGACAATTGAAGCCCGCCGCGCGATGGCCGCACGGCGTCAGCTGCTCGCGTTCAGCAGCCTGGCCACCGTGCGATCGATCTCGTCATAGCGGCCCTCGCCGGCGTGCTGGAACACGATCTTGCCGCTCTGGTCGACGATGTATTGTGCCGGCCAATACTGATTGCGATAGGCGTTCCAGGTCTTGGACTCATTGTCCTGCGCTACCGGATAGGTGATGCCGTGGCGCTTCAGCGCGGCCTGCACGTTCGCGGCCGAGCGCTCGAACGGGAATTCCGGCGTGTGCACGCCGACCACGACGAGACCCCGATCCCTGTACTTGGCGTAGAGCTCTGTGACGTGCGGCAGCGTGTTGACGCAGTTGACGCAGCCATAGGTCCAGAAATCGACCAGCACGACCTTGCCGCGGAGATCGGCGATGCTCAGCGGCTTCGAGTTGAACCAATTGGTGATGCCGGCGAAGTCGGGCGCGGGCTGCTGGCTCGCGGCGGCGGTGACGATAGGCGCGGCGCGTGCGGCCTCGTCGCAGATGCCGGGGACGACGGCGCCGGTGATTGTGATGCCGATCAGTGCAGCAGAGGTTGCGAGCAGCTTGAGAGTCATGGAAAGCGTCCTTTCGGTGATGATGAGGGTGATCACAGGCCGATCTGGCCGGTGGGGTAGAAGCCGGTGAGCCACGCCACGATCAGCGTGTCGTATTGGAAATAGGCAGCGACCGCGAAGCCGATCACGACCATGCCAAAGCCCTGCTGCAGCCGCGGCGAGATCCTGGCCAGGCTGCGCACGCGCGTGGTCGCGGCCTGTCCGCCATAGGCGATCGCCAGCATCGGGATCGCCGCGCCAATGGCATAGGCGACCAGCAGCGTGCCGGCCCAGCCGAGATTCCTCGATGTCGCAACCAGCGTCAGGATCGACCCGAGCACGGGCCCTGCGCAGGGCGTCCACACGAGGCCCAGCGTGGTGCCGAGGATCAGGCCGCCGAGCGCGCCCTCGCGCTGCGTGGCGCCGGTGTTGCCGAGATCGAGCCAGCCGTTGAGCCGGATCGACAACCATTCGAACGGCGCCGGCCAAAGCATCAACAGGCCGAAGCCGAGCAGAAGGGCTGCGGCCGCCTCGCGCAGCACGTTCGGATCGAAATCGAAGACGCGCGTGATTGCGCCGAGGGCCAGCGCGACCGCGGAGAACGAGACGACGAAGCCGAGTGCGATCATCGCGGGGCGCAAATGTCCCGCGCGACCGATCGAGGCACCGAGCAGGATCGGCAGCATCGGCAACGTGCAGGGCGCGGCGATGGTGAGGAGGCCGGCGAGGAGAGCGAACAGCAGGTCGAGCATCGGGGCACTCGTGAGGGAGGTCACGAGGGCAGTTCGTGTGCGGTGGGACGGTCGTTACGCAGCGTCACGCCTTCGTGACGGGCCGTCGGGCTGTGAGGCAGCAGTGCCACCGACAACGGCGGTGCGCTCCCTCCCCCGCAAGCGGGTCGCAAGCGGGGGAGGGCTGGGGAGAGGGTGTCTCCGCACCGGGACACTCCCCCAGAGGAAAGAACCCTCACCCGCCGCACTCTGCGAGTGCGTCGGCCTCTCCCGCAAGCGGGAGAGGCGGGAGCCCGCTGCAACCACTCGGGCCCAAATACAAAACGACCCGGACGGGGCATCGTCCGGGTCGCTGGAGGTCTTGGGAGGTTTAACGAAACCGTATGGGAGCTTTATAGAGGGGAAGTTTTTCCGCCTGATGTTGTCGTTTGTTTCAATTGTTTCATCAGCGGTAACGCTTCCGTGTCCGGGGATAGGGTCAAAACCGCGGCCCTATCCCCTTGAAATCATTGCGCTTACGCGGCGAAGCGGTCGACGCCGGCGCCCTTAAGCAAATCGGCGAGTTGCTTGCGGGCATAGAACATCCGCGTCTTCACCGTGCTCTGGGGGATGCCGATGATCTGGCCGACCTCCTCCACCGACTTCTCGTGGTAGTAGACGAGGTTGATGATCTCGCGGTGCGCCGGCGACAGCTTCTGCACGCAGGCGCGCAGGATGGCGCTGGTGTCGCTGCGGTCGAGCGAGGTCTCCGGCGTGTCGCAATCATCAGGAATCTGGCGCACGTCTTCCTGATCGATGTCCTCGAAGCGGCGCTGGCGCATCGCGGTCAGCGCCTTGAAGCGGGCGATCGAGAGCAGCCAGGTGGACACCTGCGAGCGGCCCTGAAACTGGCCGGCGGTCCGCCACACGTCCAGAAACACCTGACTGACCAGATCTTCCGCCGCGGTGGCGTCGCGCACGATGCGCAGGATGAAGCGGTACACCCGCACATTGTGCCGGCAATAAAGGATGTGCATGGCCGTCCGGTTGCCGCCGGCAATGCTTTCGAGGAGCATGTCGTCCGAGGTCGCCTGAGCGGCAATGATGCTCTGGCTGGCTTGGGCGTTGATGGCAATGACGTTCGGCATGGACTTGGCTCCCCGTAGCGCCGCAACCGAGCGGCGTTTCCTTGGGTCAAAGTGTTAATCAGCCAACGTTTCGGGACGTCTGCACGAAAAGCGGAAAATGGTTTCGTGCGCCGCCAATTTGTTTCGCCGCCATCGCCGCGACGAAACATTCGGGGCAAAAAACCGTGTGATTTCAATGTACGGAAAATACGGGGGCGGGGATTTTGACGCGGACGCAGGCGCCGGGAACGTAATTCGCGGGATTGCGTTTGGTGGCGCGACACCCAGCGCTGTGGCCGCGGGGATTGATCGGGCCAAAGGGCATCTTGCGGGCGGTGGCTCCGCGGCCTGAATGCCCGACGGGGGAGTGGCGCCGATGCCGCTTGCTCCGTCATTGCGAGCGCAGCGAAGCAATCCAGCGTCTTTCCGCGGAGGGATTCTGGATTGCTTCGCTGCGCTCGCAATGACGATGTGGAGGCCGCTCGCCCTTACGCCTTCTCGCCCTGCGGCGAGAACAGATAGCCGCCGCCGCGGATGGTGCGGATCACGGCGGGCTTGGCCGGGTCGGGCTCGATCTTGCGGCGGATGCGCATGATGCGCAGATCGACCGCGCGGTCGAAGGCTTCGGCGTCGCGCGCGTTGGCAAGCTCGAGCAGGCGCTCGCGCGACAGCACGCGCTTCGGGTTGGCCGCGAACACCTTCAAGAGCCCGAACTCGGACGCCGTCAGCGGATGCTCGTTGCCCTCGTCGTCGCGCAAGGCCTGCGCTTCGAGATCGAGCCATTTGGTGCCGAAGCGCACCAGCTGCTCCTTGTCCGACTTCGCCGCCGGCGCGTCCGTCGCCTTTGCCGGCCCGCTCCGCCGCAGCACCGAGCGGATGCGCGCCATCAATTCGCGCAGCTCGCAGGGCTTTGCGACGTAATCGTCGGCGCCGAGCTCGAGGCCGACGACGCGGTCGATCGGGCTCGCCGTCGCGGTCAGCATGATCACGGGCACGTTGATGCGGCTCTTGAGGTCGCGGATGATCGAGAGCCCGTCTTCCTCGGGCATGTTGAGGTCGAGCACGACCAGGTCGGGCATGCTGCCCTGGATCGCGGCGCGCAAGGATTTGCCGCCGTCGCACAGCGTCACGGTGAAGCCGTGCATCTTGAGGTAATCGCCGACCATCTCCCGGGCCGGGGCCTCGTCGTCGACGATCATGATGTGCTGGCTTTGAGTCATGGTCTTTGCATCATGGTATTTCAGTCGCGGGGAGGGTGATGGTGAAGGTCGAGCCCTTGCCGGGGCCCTCGCTCTCGGCGGTCACCTCGCCGCCGTGCATGTCGATGATACGCTTGACGATGGACAGACCAAGTCCCGTCGAGCTCTCGCCGGCGGTCGGTTTGGCCGACAGCCGCTGGAACCGGCCGAACAGGCGGCCGAGATCCTCCGGCGACAGGCCGGCGCCCTCGTCGCTGACACGGACCATGGTGTCGCTGCCCTCGTGGATGACGGCCACCTCGATCTTGCCGCCGATCGGCGAGTATTTGATGGCGTTGCTGATGAGATTGTCGATCGCCTCGCGGATGCGGTCGGTGTCGCACATGGTGACGATGTTGGCCGGCGCCGTGACGCTGATCGCCTGCTGCTTGTTGACCGCGAGCGGCTGGTTGGCCTCGGCGACCTCCTTGACCAGGGCGGCGACGTCGACCGGCTCGCGGCGGATGGTGATGTCGAAGGCATCTGCCATCGCGTCCGAGATCAAATGATCGACCATCGTGGTCAGGCGCTTGGTGGCGTCGCGGATGTGGTCGACCTGGGCGACCACGCCGCTTTCCGAGGCGCCGGTCGAGATCAGCTCCTTCAGCATCTCGGTGCGGCCGAGAATGACGCCGAGCGGGTTCTTCAGGTCGTGCGCGACGGTGCCCAAGATCTCGTTCTTGAAGCCGTTGGCGCGCTGCAGCCGCAGCCATTGCGCCGAGAGGCGGCGGTTGGCCTGCATCAGCGCGCGGGTGCGCTGGGCGACGCGGTCCTCCAGCTGGGTGTTGGCGTCCTGCAGCTGCTGATAGAGGATGACGTTGTCGAAGGCGATCGAGAGCCGGCTCGAGAAGATCTCGACCAGCGAACGGTCGGTCTCCGACAGCTCGCGCTCGGCCTGGAGCAGCACCACGACCTCGCGACCCGATCCGGTGCGCAAATAGATCACGCTGCGATGGTCGGCGAACTCGTTCTTGCGGCGCTGGAACGCGGCCTCCACCATCTCGCGCAGCTCGGGATCGAGCGCCTTCGACGACGTGGTGCCGATGAAGCGGCTGTAGCAGCCGCTGCCGGCGAGCACGGAGAGCTCGGGATCGTTGCCGCCATTGTCGCGCAGCACCAGGATGCCGGCGCAATCGACGTTGAGCAGCGAAGCGAGCTGGGTCAGGACGCCCTCGGCGAGCCGCTGCATCGACTTGAAGTCGTACAGCGTGGAGGCCGCGTCGATGATGATCTCCAGCCCGCGCCGCGTCTGCACCATGCGCTCGAGCTGCTGATAGGAGCGCAGCGCCGCGGTCAGCGAGGTGAACAGCTTGTCGGCGGTGAGCTCGGTCTTGGCCTTGTAGTCGTTGATGTCGTACTGCACGATCACGCGCCGCTCTGGCGCCTGACCGGGCTGGCCGGTGCGCAGGATGATGCGCACGGTCTCGTTCCGGATCTCGTTGCGGATGAACTCGACCAGCTCGAGGCCGGCGACGTCGGTCTCCATGATGACGTCGAGCAGCACGGCGGCGACGTCGCGGTGCTCGGCCATCAGCTTGCGGCCTTCCGCCGCGGAATAGGCCGACAGGATCTCCAGGCTCTGGCCGTTCAGGCTGTAGTCCGACAGCGCAAAACGCGTGCCGTCATGCACGGCCGGATCGTCATCGATGACGGCGATCTTCCATTTCCGGGCGTTGCTATCCTCCGACGCGGTACCGGTATCGTCGATCAGGTGGAGGACATCGTCCTGTTCGGCCATTGAGAAGATCCGTCACTTTCTGTGCTTTGCGCGCCGCCCTTGGCGACGCGGGGCATGATAATGCGAAAAGTAGTGCCTTGTCCCAGCTTGGATTCCAGCATCATGCGGCCGCCGAGCTGCTGGGTGACGAGGTTATAGACGATATGAAGGCCAAGTCCCGTGCCGCCTTCATTGCGCCGGGTGGTAAAGAAAGGGTCAAAGGCCTGGCGCTGCACGTCGGGGGTCATGCCGGCCCCGTCGTCGGAGAAGCTGATCTCGATGTCCTCGGTCCCGCGCGGCCGCGCCGAGATCGCGATCCTGCCGGCGCGGCCGTCGGCGAAGGCGTGGTTGGCGGCGTTGAGGAAGAGGTTGGTCAGGATCTGGCCGTAGGAGCCGGGATAGCCGTCGAGCAGCAGCCCCTCGGGCACGTCGACCTCCAGCGTGATCGGCGAGCGCTTCAGCACGGGCTTGAGGCTGGCGATGATCTGGTCGGTGGCTTCGCTCAGGGAGAACTGCCGCCGCTCGGCATGGGAGCGGTCGACCGCGACCTGCTTGAACGACTGGATCAGCTCGCCGGCGCGCTGGAGATTGGCGACGAGCTGCTGCGAGGCGTCGCGCGAGGATTGCACGAACTCCTCCAGCTGCGAGCGGCGCAGGCCGCCGTCGCCCTTGAGCTGGGCTTCGAAGATCTCGGTGCGCCGGGCAAAGCTCGAAGCCACCGTCAGGCTGATGCCGATCGGGTTGTTGACCTCGTGCGCGACGCCGGCAACCAGGCCGCCGAGCGCGGCCAGCCGCTCGGCGTCGATCAGGTTCTGTTGCGCGGCGTTGAGCTCGAGCAGGGCACTCTCGGCCTTCTCCTTCGAGGCGCGCAACTCGTCCTCGGTCCGGCGCTTGGCGATCGCGTTCTCGCGGAACACCTCCACCGCGCGCGCCATGGCGCCGACCTCGTCGCGCGCCTTGGTGCCCTGCACCTCGCGGTCGAGGTCGCCGAGCGTGATCGCGCGCATCGCCGTCATGATCTGCTGCAGCGGCAGGCGGATCGACAGCGCGATCAAGACGCCCGCGGTGAGGATGATGCCGAGGAAGATCACCGCGATCGACAGCACCCGCCGTGAGATGTCCGCCAGCGTGCGGTCGAACGTCTCCTGCGCCTTCTGCTCGCGCTGGCGCATCTTGGTCGAGAGGTCGTCGATGGCGCCGATCGCCTCGGCCTGGCTGGCGTCGATGGTGTTGCGCAACAGCTCGGTGCGGCTCGCAAGCTGCTCGGAGAGCTTTGCGAAGCCCTCGCGCAGCGCGGCGGTGCGGGCGCCGAGCCGCTGCAGCGCCATCTTCTGCAGGTCGTTGTCGGCGAGATCGATCATGACCGGGATGGTCCGCTCGATCGTCTCGGTGTTGCGGCGCGCGTCGTCGGCGGCGCCCGAGGACTGCGACAGATAATAGGAATTGGCCGCGACCAGCATCGCGGTGAAGGCCTCGCGGGATTTGCCGAGCGAGGGCCAGATCAGCGCGTCGCGATGGCCGGTGGCGCCCTCGATGATCGAGTAGAGCCCTGCCATGTCCCTGGCCGGGCCCTGCACCTGCTCTTCATAAGTCTTGGCGATCGTGGCCTGCACGCTGCGCAGCTCACCGAAGCCGTTGAGGAAGCGGTCGGTGGTGCGCTCCAGCTCCTCGACCGAGCCCGACAGCATCGGGTCCTTGGCGGCGCGATTGGTCAGCGTGCCCAGCACCGCCTCGCGCAGCAACAGGATCTCGGCGAACAGGTCCGGGCTCGGCTGGTTGATGTAGCGGTGGATCAGGTTCTGCAGCCGTCCGGTCTCGCTTTCGAGCAGCGCCAGGATCCGGTCGGATTCGCGTAACCGGCGCACGTCGTCCCAGGCCGAGCCGAGCACCTGCGCGCCGTTCCAGATCATCGCCACCAGCACCACGACCACGGCGGAGTTCAGCGCGGCGATCGACAGGATGCGCCAGCGGATCGGCACCGCCCGCAGCAGGCCGACGATGCGCGCGCGCAGCTGCCCGATCGGGCCGGGCGGCTTGTCTGCGTGTTCGCTATGTCCAAGCGCAGCCAACAGGCCTCACTCCACCTTGCGAATGCGTTCGATCAGCGCGGCCGCCGCGGGGTCGCGCTCGGCCTTGGCGTAGAATGCGGCCATCGCGTCCTCGAACGGCTTGCGGTCGATGTCCTTGACGATGGTCACGCCGGCTTCCTGCGCCTTGCGCTGCGACTGCTCCTCGAGGTCGCGCCACTTCTCGCGCATGAACCGGCTGGAGCGCTGCGCGGCCTCCTTGAAGATTGTCTGCTCCTCTGCCGACAGGCTCTTCCAGGCCTTCAGCGAGATCACCAGCACCTCCGGGCTCATCGTGTGCTCAGTGAGCGAGTAATAGCCGGCATGCTTGTAATGGTCCGTGGTCACGAAGGATGGCCAGTTGTTCTCGGCGCCGTCGATCAGATGGTTGGCAAGCCCGGTGAGCACCTGTCCGTAGGGCAGCTCGACCGGCTCGGCGCCGAGCGCGCGCATCATCTGGCTCATCAACTCCGACTGCTGCACCCGGATCCGCAATCCCTTGAGATCCGCGATGGTCTTCACCGGGCGGACCCCGTTGTAGATCGACCGCGCGCCCGAATCGTAGAAGGCGAGCCCGACGAAGCCGTAGGGCTCGAAGCTGCCGAGGATCTCGCTGCCGACAGGTCCGTCCAGCACCTTCTGCATGTGCTCGATGGACCGGAACAGGAACGGCATCGCCAGCACGTTCATGGCCGGGACGAAATTGCCGATCAGCGCCACGTTGGTCCGGTTGAGGTCGATCGCACCGGCCCGGGTCTGCTCGATGGTCTCCTTTTCCTCCCCGAGCTGGCGGGAGTGGAACACCTTGATCTCGTGCCGGCCGCCGGTGCGCTCGGCGATCAGGGCGCCCATGTAGCGCAGCGCCTGGACGGTCGGGTAATTCTCGGTCTGGGTATCGGCGGCGCGAAATTCGCGCGCAACAGCGCCCGTCGCGCACATGCTCGACGAGACTGCGGCAAGCAGAAGCACGACGAAGACCACCCCGGTCCGCGAGAGTTCGGCACGGCTCAACACTGGCACACTCAACCCCTCAGTGGTGGAGTCTATGGCGGAAGGAAAAGGTTCAATGCAATCTAGCAGATGGTTAAGGGAAGGCCATCCCGCCTGGTTCCACAAGACCGATTGTGCGGCGCGGCCGGCGTTCATTCCCGGTTGAAACCGGGTATGTCGCGCCTTAAGCAGGGCAGCCGGCCTTCGCCGTGCGTTCTGGGAAGAGCCATCGTGAGGTCAGCCTTGCGCCTTTTGCAGCTCGTCGCCGCCTTTGCGGCCCTCTCATTGGCCTCCCCTGCGCGGGCCGCCACCGAGATCGCGTGGTGGCACGCCATGTCCGGCGAGCTCGGCCGACAGTTGGAAAAGCTCGCCGCCGACTTCAACGCCTCGCAGTCCGGCCACCGCATCGTGCCCGTCTACAAGGGCAATTACACCGAGACGGTGACGGCCGCGATCTTCGCCTTCCGCTCGCGCAGCCAGCCCGCCATCGTCCAGGTCAACGAGGTCGCCACCGCCACCATGACCGCGGCCAAGGGCGCGATCTATCCTGTGTTCAGCCTGATGCGGGACCAGGGCGAGCCGTTCTCGCTGGGCGATTACCTGCCCGCGGTCTCCGGCTACTACACCGATGCGGCCGGCAATCTATTGTCCTTCCCGTTCAATTCCTCGACGCCGATCCTCTATTACAACAAGACCATGTTCCGCGACGCGGGCCTCGATCCGGAGGCGCCACCGAAGACCTGGCCGGAATTGGGAGCGGCGGCGAAGCGCCTTCGCGACCGCGGCGCTCCCTGCGGCTTCACCACGTCCTGGCCGTCCTGGATCCATGTCGAGAATTTCTCCGCCTTCCATAACCTCGCGGTCGCGAGCCGGGCGAACGGCTTCGCCGGGCTGGATGCGGAATTGACCATCAACAATCCGACGCTGGTGCATCACGTCGCGGCGCTCAGCGAGTGGCAGAAGACCAAGCTGTTCGACTATAGCGGCCGCGGCCAGTCGGCCGAGCCGCGCTTCCAAAAGGGCGAGTGCGGCATCTTCATCGGCTCCTCGGCGACGCGCGCCGACATCAGGGCCAATTCGAAGTTCGAGATCGGCTATGGCATGATGCCCTATTGGCCCGACGTGAAGGGTGCCCCGCAAAACTCGATCATCGGCGGCGCCACGCTGTGGGTGCTGCGCGACCGTCCGCGCGAGGAATACAAGGGCGTGGCGCGGTTCTTCGCCTATCTGTCCCAGCCCGGCGTGCAGGCCGCCTGGCACCAGAACACCGGCTATCTACCCGTCACCCGCGCCGCCTTCGAGCTGACGCGCGCGCAAGGCTTCTACGAGCGCAATCCGGGCTCGTCGATCTCGTTCGAGCAGATCACGCTCAATCCGCCGACCGAGAACTCCAAGGGCATCCGGCTCGGCTCCTTCGTCCTGATCCGCGGCGTGATCGAGGACGAGCTCGAGCAGGCCTTTGCCGGCCACAGGAGCGCGCAATCAGCGCTCGATTCCGCCGTCGAGCGCGGCAACAAGCTGCTCCGCCAGTTCGAGCGCGCGAGTCCGGAGCGGTAGCGACGTGTCGCGATTGGATATCGCTGTAGCCGCAAGCGAGGTGCGCTCCCTCCCCCGCTTGCGGGGGAGGGCTGGGGAGAGGGCTGTCTCCACAACGGGACAATCCCCTAGCGGAGAGAGCCCCCACCCGACGCTTCGCGTCGACCTCCCCCGCAAGCGGGAGAGGTTGCACCGCCTGCCTGGTTCGCACTGAATCCATCAAACTTGTATCGATGACCGAGTGCAGATGACCACCGCCTCATTGCAACAACTGCCTCGCCTCACCGACACCGCAAGCTTTCGCGCCTTCCGCTCCGCGTTCCCGCATTGGCTGCCCATCGCACGCGACATCGCGCGCGGCCATGGCCTCGACACCGGCTCGCCGCAGGTGTTTGCGACCGGCACCAATCTCGTGGTCGGCCTCGGCGACAAGCTGATCCTGAAGATCTTCCCGCCGCTGCTCGCAGCCCAATTCGTCTCGGAGCGCGCCTCGCTGACGCAGCTCGCCGGCCGTCTCGGTCTGCCGATTCCCGAGATTGTCGCGGAGGGGATGCGCGACGGCTGGCCCTATCTGGTCATGACGCGTCTTGCCGGCACGCTCGGCTCGGAGGTTTGGCCTTCACTGCCGGAGCCGCAGAAGGAGCGCCTGCTGCGCCAGATCGGCGAGACCATCGCGTCCGTGCAGCGCGTTCCGCTCGGAGAGCTCGCGTCCATCGGGCCGCGCTGGGACGCGTTCATGCGCGCCCAGATGCAGGGTTGCCGCGCGCGGCACACGCGTCTCGGCCTCGCACCAAAATTCCTCGCCGGTCTCGACGACCTCCTCCGCGATGCCGCGAAGCTGATCCCGATGGACACGCCGCCGGTGATCCTGATCGGCGAATACATCCCGGAGAACTTCCTGCTCGCTTGCGATGACGGCCAATGGTCGCTCGCAGGTCTGTTCGATTTCGGCGACGTGCTGGCGGGATGGCGCGACTACGATCTGCTCGGCCCCAGCGCCTTCATGGCGGCGGGCCGGCCGGGACGGGTGAAGAGCCTGCTCGAAGGCTTTGGCTATACGACGCTGGATTTCACCTTCAAGCGCCGCCTGATGGCCCTGATGCTGCTGCACCGCGCCAGCGACCTCAACAGCCACATCTGCATCGAGGGCTGGCAGGAGAGGGCCGCCGATCTCGTCGATCTCCAGGACCTGATCTGGCCGGGCTGAGCGCTGCTCGTCATTCCGGGGCGCGCGCAGCGCGAACCCGGAATCCATTTCTCTACACGTGCTGCGGCCCGATGGATTCCGGGCTCGATGCTGCGCATCGCCACGGAATGACGAGGGGCGCGGTGGCAGGGCTCGGCGGTCGCCTCCACAATGAGCTCTCAAGGCGAATAGCCTAATTCTTACGCAATTGTTCGTCTTTGTATGCAATCGCGCGTACAGCGCAGATTGTTGAAAACAGGATAAACTCTGCGATATCAGAGGGTTATGCAACCTTAGTCTTCCGTTAAGCCTTGGCACGAACCTTGCGAATCCAGTTCCAACCAAAAACTTTCATGTTGGAGCGATTTCATGAAGCGCCGCGATTTCCTCAAATCCGTTTCCGGGTTGGCCGCGGGTGCGGCGCTTCCGGCCATGCCGTCCGTGATCTCCTCGGCCAAGGCCGATGCCCGGTCGGAGACGCTGCTGATCGTCTCGGAAGGCGGCCCCAATAATCTCGATATCCACGGCGTCGGCACCAACGTGCCCGGCTATGAAGTCTCCTGGAATTGCTACGACCGCCTGATCAGCCATGAGATGAAGAGCGGCCCCGGCGGGGTGCCCTATTACGACCGCGACAAGTTCAAGGGCGAGCTCGCCGACGACTTCAAGATCGACGACATGTCGGTCACCTTCAAGCTGAAGAAGAACGCCAAATTCCACGACGGTGCGCCGGTCACGGCGAAAGACGTGAAATGGTCGCTCGACCGCGCCGTCAGCGTCGGCGGCTTCCCGACCTTCCAGATGAGCGCGGGCTCGCTGACCAAGGCCGAGCAGTTCGTCGTGGTCGACGATGCCACCGTGCGCGTCGATTTCGCCAAGAAGGATCGGCTGACGATCCCGGATCTCGCCGTGATCGTGCCCTGCATCGTCAATTCCGAGCTGGTGAAGAAGAACGCGAGCGAGAAGGATCCGTGGGGTCTCGAGTTTACAAAACAGCAGACCGCGGGCTCGGGCGCCTACAAGGTGACGAAGTGGACCGCCGGCACCGAGGTCATCATGGAGCGCAACGAGGACTGGGTCGGCGGTCCGCTCCCCAAGATCAAGCGCGTGATCTGGCGCATGGTGCCGCAGGCGGGCAACCGCCGCGCGCTGCTCGAGCGCGGCGACGCCGACATCTCCTATGAGCTGCCGTTCAAGGATTTCCAGGAGATGAAGGCGAACGGCAAGCTCAACGTGGTGTCGCTGCCGTTCTCCAACGGCATCCAATATATCGGCATGAACGTCACCAAGCCGCCGTTCGACAATGTGAAGGTGCGGCAGGCCATCGCCTATGCGCTGCCGTATCAGAAGATCATGGACGCGGTGCTGTTCGGCCTCGGCAATCCCATGTTCGGCGCAAAGGACAAGGCGACCGAAGTCGCCTGGCCGCAGCCGCACAAATACAACACCGACATGGAAAAGGCGAAGGCGCTGCTGGCCGAAGCCGGTTACGCCAACGGCTTCGAGACCACGATCTCGTTCGATCTCAACTTCGCCGGTGTCAACGAGCCGCTCTGCGTGCTGGTGCAGGAGAGTCTCGCCCAGCTCGGCATCAAGACCACCATCAACAAGGTGCCCGGCGCCAACTGGCGCACCGAGCTCAACAAGAAGGAGATGCCGCTGTTCACCAACGTGTTCTCGGGTTGGCTCGATTACCCCGAGTATTTCTTCTACTGGTGCTATCACGGCAACAATTCCGTCTTCAACACCATGAGCTACAAGTCGGCGGAGATGGACAAGTTCATCGACGGCGCGCGCACGGCGGCTGCGACCGGCGACACTGCGGCCTACGACAAGGACGTGAAAGGCTTCGTCGATCTCGCCTTCGCCGACGTCCCGCGCATCCCGCTCTACCAGCCCTTCGTCAACGTCGCGATGCAGAAGAACATCTCGGGCTACCAATACTGGTTCCACCGGCGGCTAGACTATCGCGCGATGGCGAAGGGGTGAGTCGTCATGCTCACCATGATCGGCAAGCGCCTGATGTTCGCGATCCCCTCGCTGATCGGCGTCGTCATCGTCACCTTCCTGCTGACGCGCGCGCTGCCGGGCGATCCCGCCGCCTACTTCGCCGGCCCCGCCGCGACCAAGGAAGCCGTCGAGCAGATCCGGAAAAAGCTCGGCTTCGACAAGCCGCTGGTCGAACAGTTCTTCCGCTACGCCAACGATCTCGCCCACGGCGATTTCGGCAACTCGCTCACCACGGGACAGCCGGTCGCGACCGAGATCCGCAACCGCCTGCCGGCCTCGGCCGAGCTGACGCTGCTCGGACTCTTCGTGTCCATTGCAATCGCCATTCCGCTCGGCGTGCTGGCGGCGACGCGGCCGGGATCATGGATCGACCATCTCTGCCGTGTCACGACCACCGCCGGCGTGTCGCTGCCGGTGTTCTTCACCGGCCTCGTGCTGGTCTATGTCTTCTACTTCCGGCTCGGCTGGTCGCCGGCGCCCCTCGGCCGTCTCGACGTGTTCTACAGCGCGCCGCCGACGGTCACCGGCTTCTATCTGATCGACACGCTGATCGCGCGCGATGTCGAGGCGTTCCGCTCGGCGCTGAGCCAGCTCATCCTGCCCGCAACGACGCTCGCGATCTTCTCGCTGGCGCCGATCGCGCGCATGACGCGCGCCTCCATGCTGGCGGTGCTCGCGAGTGAATTCGTCCGCACCGCGCGCGCCAGCGGCCTGTCGCCGGCGACCGTGATCGTCACCTACGCGTTCCGCAACGCGATGCTGCCGGTCATCACCACGCTCAGCATGGTGTTCTCGTTCCTGCTGGGGGCCAACGTGCTGGTGGAGAAGGTGTTCGCCTGGCCCGGCATCGGCTCCTACGCGGTGGAAGCGCTGATCTCCTCGGACTTCGCGCCGGTGCAGGGTTTCGTGCTGACCATGGCGGTCATGTACGTGCTGCTCAATCTGATCATCGACATTCTCTACGGCGTGATCGATCCGCGCGTCAGGTTGGAGGGCTAGCGCATGATCCGGAATATCGGTGCCCCAGCTCGTCATTGCGAGGAGCGAAGCGACGAAGCAATCCAGGCTATCGCCGCGATGCGCAGCCTGGATTGCTTCGCTTCGCTCGCAATGACGACGGAGAGACGGCTTCCGAACACGATCACGCGAAAAGAGGGCGTCGAACAATGAGCTCCGTTGCGCCTGCTGTTGAACCTGTCGGTCCCGCCCGTACGTCAGGCCTCGTCGCCATCCTCGAGCAGACCCGTTACGTCCTCGGCGAGAACAAGGTCACGGGCTTCGCCTTTGCGCTGCTCCTGATCATCGTGTTCGCCGCGCTGTTCGGCCCCTATGTCGTGCCCTACGACCCGCTCGCCTCCGACACCGCCGCTGCACTGAAGGCGCCGTCGGTGGCGCACTGGTTCGGCACCGACCAGCTCGGCCGCGACATCTTCAGCCGCGTCATCGTCGCCACGCGCCTCGACTTCTTCATCGCGATCGCCTCGGTCGCGCTGGTGTTCCTGATGGGCGGCCTTGCCGGCATCGCGGCCGGCTATTTCGGCGGCTGGACCGACCGCATCGTCGGCCGCATCGCCGACACCATCATGGCCTTCCCGCTGTTCGTGCTCGCGATGGGCATCGTCGCCGCGCTCGGCAACACCGTGCAGAACATCATCCTGGCCACCGCCATCGTGAACTTCCCGCTCTATGCCCGCGTCGCGCGTGCCGAAGCCAATGTCCGCCGCAACGCCGGCTTCGTCCAGGCCGCGCGCTTGTCCGGCAACGGCGAGTTCCGCATCCTGCTGGTGCACATCCTGCCGAACATCATGCCGATCATGATCGTGCAGATGTCGCTGACCATGGGCTACGCCATCCTCAACGCTGCCGGCCTCTCCTTCATCGGCCTCGGCGTCCGCCCGCCGACCGCCGAATGGGGCATCATGGTCGCCGAAGGCGCGGGCTTCATGGTGTCAGGCGAATGGTGGATCGCACTCTTCCCCGGACTTGCCCTGATGATTGCCGTGTTCTGCTTCAACCTCCTCGGCGACGGCCTGCGCGACATCGTCGATCCCCAACGGAGGACGTGATGCCAAACCTCCGAGAAAAATTCTCCAATGATTCCAATGGCGCTTCTACTGTGCATGGGGTTGTTTTCGATTGTTTGAGTGACGGGAGCCGTCCATGACCTCCCAGCCCCTGCTCGACGTCCAGGACCTCACGGTCGAATTCACCACCCGCCGCGGCATCGTCAAGGCGGTGCAGCACGTCAACATCTCCGTCGCCAAGGGCGAGACGCTGGCCATCGTCGGCGAGTCCGGCTCCGGCAAGTCGGTGACCTCCTACGCGGTGCTGCGCATCCTCGATCGCGCCGGCAAGATCGCCGAGGGCTCGGTGATGTTCTCCGGCATCGACGTCAAGGCGGCGACCGAAGACCAGATGCGCGATTTGCGCGGCCGCGAAGTCTCGATGATCTTCCAGAACCCGCGTGCCGCCCTCAATCCGATCCGCAAAGTCGGCGATCAGATCGAGGATGTGCTGCGCACCCATGTGCAGCAGGCCCAGGTCGCCGATCATGGCGAGAAGGCGATCGAGGCGCTGGAGCAGGTCAAGATCGCCCGCCCGCGCGAGCGCTATCACGCCTATCCGTTCGAGCTCTCGGGCGGCATGTGCCAGCGCGTCGTCATCGCGCTCGCGCTGGCCTGCAATCCGCAGCTTCTCATCGCAGACGAGCCGACGACGGGATTGGATGTCACCACGCAGAAGGTGGTGATGGACCTGATCGTCGAGTTGACGAAACGCCGCGCGATGTCGACCATCCTGATCACGCACGATCTCGGCTTGGCCGCCGCCTATTGCGACCGCGTCGTCGTGATGGAGAAGGGCCGCGTCGTCGAGACCGCTACGGCCGCCGATATTTTTGCGAACCCGCAGCACCCGTATACGAAGAAGCTGATGCGCGCGACGCCGCGGCTCGGAGTGAGCTTGCGGGATCTGTTGCCGGAAGAGGAGGGCGCAACCTCATCTGCATCCGTTGTCGCCGCGCCTGACCAGCACGTTTCTCAAAGGGAGGGGAAGAGCGACCAGCCCCTCCTCCGCATCGAAAAACTCGTCAAGGAATATCCCCGCCAGGGCGCGACCGCCACGCTCGGCAAACTGTTCGGCCGCAAGCCGCCGGTGGAGCCGGACGTGTTCCGCGCCGTCGACGGCATCAGCTTCGCGATCGGCCATGGCGAGAGTGTCGGTCTCGTCGGCGAGTCCGGCTGCGGCAAATCGACCACGTCGATGATGGTGATGCGCCTCTTGGACCAGACCTCCGGCCTGATCCAGTTCGACGGCGAGGACATTGGCGGCATCCAGCCTGCCGCCTTCGCCCGGCTGCCGCAGCGCAGCCGCATCCAGATGGTGTTCCAGGACCCCACCGACAGCCTCAATCCGCGCTTCACCGCCGCGCGCGCCATCGCCGACCCGATCATGCAACTCGGCGACATCCGGGGACCCGACGCGCTTCGCGCCCGCTGCGAGGAGCTCGCCACCATGGTCGGCCTGCCGCACAATCTGCTCGACCGCTTCCCGCACCAATTGTCCGGCGGCCAGAAGGCCCGCGTCGGCATCGCCCGGGCGATCGCCCTGCATCCCAAGCTCGTCATCCTGGACGAGCCGACCGCCGCGCTGGACGTCTCCGTGCAGGCCGTCGTCCTCAACCTGCTGCAGGACCTCAAGGCGCGGCTAGGTATGAGCTATCTGTTCGTCTCGCATGATTTGAATGTGGTGCGCTTGTTGTGCGATCGTGTCATTGTGATGCGGACGGGACGGATCGTCGAGGAGGGCTCTTCCGAGCAGGTGCTCGGCGATCCCAAGGACGACTACACCAAGGAGCTGCTGACGGCGATCCCGCATCCGCCGTTGCCGATACACTAAGACTGCACTGATTGCTTGAGAGCGTGATGGCCGAACCCCTGGACGACTATATCGACGCCGTATCGAAGGCGCTGGCGCTGCCGATCGAGGAGGGCTGGCGGCCCGCCGTGCGCGCCAACCTCGAGGTCTCGCTGCGGCTTGGCCGTCTGGTCGACGACTTCGCGCTGCCGGACGAGACCGAGCCGGCACCGATCTTCACGGCCTGACACCATGTCCGCCAAGCCAGAGATGACGGCCTCCGACATCGCAAGTGCGGTCGCGGGCGGCAAGATGTCCGCACTCGCCGCCACCGAAGCTGCGCTCGCGCGCATCGAGCAGCATGATGGCATCCTCAATTCCTTCACCGACGTCACCGCCGAACGCGCCCGCGCGAAAGCGCGCGCGATCGATGCCGACATCGCTGCGGGCAAGAAAGTCGGCCCGCTCGCCGGCGTACCCTTCGCCGTCAAGAACCTGTTCGATGTCGCGGGCCTGCCAACGCGTGCCGGCTCGAAGATCAACCGGGACCTCGCGCCGGCCAGGCGCGACGCGACGCTGATCGAGCGGATGGAAGCGGCCGGCGCCGTTCTCGTCGGCGCGCTCAACATGGGCGAATACGCCTACGATTTTACGGGCGAGAACATCCATGATGGCCCCTCGCGCAATCCGCACGACACCACGCGGATGAGCGGCGGCTCCTCGGGCGGCTCGGGCAGCGCCGTCGGCGGCGCGCTGGTGCCGATCGCGCTCGGCTCCGACACCAACGGCTCGATCCGCGTGCCGTCGTCCTTCTGCGGCATCTTCGGCCTGAAGCCGACCTATGGCCGGCTGTCACGCGCGCGCTCGTTCCCGTTCGTGGCGAGCCTCGACCATCTCGGCCCGTTCGCGCGCTCCGTCGCCGATCTCACGCTCGCCTATGACGCGATGCAGGGGCCGGACCCAGACGACGGCGCCTGCACCACACGTGGGTTGGAGCCCGTCACGCCGCTGCTCGATGAGTCCATTTCCGGTCTGCGCGTTGCAATCGCCGGCGGGCACTTCCAGAAGAACGTGTTTCCGGAAGCCGTTGAAGCCGTTAGCCGCGTCGCCAAGGCGCTGGGCGCAACGCAGGTGGTGGATGTTCCCGAAGCATCGCGCGCCCGCGCCGCCGCCTATGTCATCACCACGACTGAGGGCGCTGCGCTGCATCTCGATCGCCTGCGCAAGCGCCCGAACGACTTTGACCCGGCGGTGCGCGACCGGCTGATCGCGGGCGCCATGGTCCCGGCCGCGCTGGTCGATCGCGCGCAAAAATTCCGCCGCTGGTATCGCGCGCAGCTTGCCGGGATCTTTGGATCGGTCGACGTTCTGCTGGCGCCGGCGACGCCCTGCACCGCGCCAAAGCTCGGTCAGGTGAACTTCAATCTGGACGGTGTCGAGCTGCCGGTCCGCGCCAATATCGGCATCCACACCCAGCCGATCTCCTTCATCGGCCTGCCGGTGGTCGCGGTTCCCGTGCCGCTCGAGCCGCTGCCGATCGGCGTGCAGATCATCTGCGCGCCCTGGCGCGAGGACATCGCGCTGCGCGTCGCGCACGCACTGGAAAAGATGGGCGTCGTCGCCGCGCCCGCGCCGAGAGGGTTTTAAGATGCAGATCGATCTCCCCGAGGTGATCGCGGAAGTCAAAGCCGCGTTCGAGCGCTATGAGCAGGCCCTCGTCAACAACGACGTCGCCGTGCTCGGCGAACTGTTCCGCAACGATCCGCGCACCTTGCGCTACGGCATTGGCGAGAATCTCTACGGCTACGAGGCGATCTCCGGTTTCCGCGCCGGCCGTTCGCCGGTCGGCCTGAACCGCCGCACCGCCAAGACCGTAATCACCAGCTACGGCCGCGACACGGCCGTGGCGTCCACCTTGTTCTATCGCGATACGGCTCCCGGCAAGGTCGGCCGGCAGATGCAGACGTGGATACGTTTCCCGGAGGGCTGGCGCGTCGTCGCCGCTCATGTCAGCATCATCGACGAGCCGAAAGAGACCGTATGACGCTTGATGATCTTCCGCAGGGCACGTTGCCGGCCGAGCCGGTGGTGCCGCGCGTCGACCGTGCATCGCCGTCGCTGCTGAAGGTCACGCGCGCCGAGGAGCTGCGGCTGCAGCTTGCCGACGAGATCGTGCGGGGAACTCTGGCGCCGGGCTCGCCGCTGGACGAGACCGACATCGCGCGGCGCTTCAACGTCTCGCGCACGCCGGTGCGCGAGGCGCTGCGCCAGCTGGTGGCAAGCGGCCTCGTCGAGGCGCGACCGCATCGCGGCGCCGTGGTGGCGCAGCCTTCCATCGAGCGGCTGAAGGGCATGTTCGAGGCGATGGCGGAGCTCGAGGCCTTGTGCGCGGGCCTTGCCGCCGAGCGCATGTCGGCGGCCGAGCGTCACGGGCTGGAGGCCATCCACGAGGAGCTGCGGGTGCTGAGCTACGCCGGCAATCCCGAGCGCTTCCACGAGGTCAACGAGCGCTTCCACAATGCGATCTATGCCGGCTCGCAGAACGGCTACATCGCCGAGATCACGCTGGCGACCCGCGTCCGCGTGCAGCCGTTCCGCCGCGCCCAGTTCCGCAACCTCGGCCGCCTCGCCAAGTCGCAAGCCGAGCACGACCGCGTCGTCGTCGCCATCATGCGCGGCGACAAGCAGGGCGCTGCCGCCGCCATGCGCGCGCATATCGAGCTGGTGCGCGGGGAGTACGAGATCTACGCGGTGTCGGTGTAGGGTACACGCTCGGTGCCGTAGGGTGGGCAAAGGCGCGAAGCGCGCGCCTTTGCCCACCCTACGAGACCTGCTTTGCCGCAGCTTCCTTCATATACGCGCGCCAGCCGCCGTAGGTGGTGATATCCCGCGCCTCGCCCAGCACTTCCGGCTCGACCAAAAATCCCTTCACGCTCCGTCCATCCGCAAGCCGCACGGTGCCGATCGCCATCGGTGCGGGGATCGCGTTGACGAACTTGCCGAAGGCGGACGACGACAACGACCAGATCTCCAGCTCGATCGCAGCGCCTGTGCCGGTCTCGACGCGCAGCATGCCCGGCTTCGGCGGCGTGGTCTTGAGCGCATAGAGCTTGTAGTCGGCGGCCGTCCTGGTGGCCTCGATCAAGCGTGCGTTCAGCGCCGTCAGCTCGCCGTTCAGCGCCATGCCGGAGAGATGCGCGCCGACGACCGCGATCGGAATCTCGTCGTCGCTGCTGGTCGGGAGTGGCGCGAGCGGGGCCTGCGCCACCCCCTTCGCACCGACCGTCAGCTTCGTGTCGGCATGGAACACGCGGCCGATGCTCGCGAGCAGCGCGTCGCGCCCTGCGGGCGCCAGCAGCGTGATGCCGAACGGAATGCCGTCGCTGCGCATCGAAGCCGGCACGGCGAGGCCGCAGAGATCGAGCAGGTTGACGAAGTTTGTATAGGTGCCGAGCCGGCTGTTGAGCTCGATCGGATTGGCCAGCACCTGAGCGGTCGTATAGGCCGTCGGCGCCGTCGGCAGCACCAGCGCGTCGATGTTGGCGAACGTGCGCTCGGCGATCTTGCGCAGGCCCTGCAGGCGATAGAGCGCCGAGAAGGTTTCCGCCGCGGTGAGCCGCGCGCCGGCCGCGGTGATCTCCCGCGTGACGGGGTGGATCGTGTCTGGCGCGGACGCCAGCAGGTTCTTGATCACGAGGTAACGCTCGGCAACCCAGGGCCCCTCATAGAGCAGCCGCGCCGTCTCGTAGAATGGCTCGAGGTCGAACTCGACCAGCGTTGCCCCCAGCGCGGTCCATCGCTTCAGCGCATCGCCGTAGGCGGCTTCCGCTTTCTTGTCGCCGAAAAAGATCAGCTGGCCGTTGCGCGGCACGCCCAGGCGCAGCTTTGCCGGCATCGGCGTGATCGCGCCGAGCGGCCGGTCGCGCGAGAATGGATCGGCCTGGTCGGGGCCGGCCATCACCGACAGCGCGAGCGCGGCATCGTCCACCGTGAGTGCGAACACCGAGATGCAGTCGAGCGTGCGGCAGGCCGGCACCAGGCCTGCGGTCGAGATCATGCCGAGACTCGGCTTCAGCCCGACGATGTTGTTGAGCATAGCCGGCACGCGGCCCGAGCCGGCGGTGTCGGTGCCGAGCGACAGCGGCACCAGCCCGGCGCCGACCGCGGTGGCCGAGCCCGAGCTCGAGCCGCCGGGAATGAGATCCTCGCGGATCGAATTCCGGGGAATGCCGTAAGGCGAACGGACGCCGACGAGGCCGGTCGCGAACTGGTCGAGATTGGTCTTGCCGATGATGATCGCCCCGGCAGCGCGCAGGCGCTCGACGGCAGTCGAGTCGTGTGTGGGCGTGGTGGAGAAAGCCGGACAGGCCGCGGTGGTCGGAAAGCCCAGCGCGTCGATATTGTCCTTCACCGCGACCGGCACGCCGTAAAGCGGCAGGCTGGCCGCATCCGTCCGGGCCGCGAGCTTGTCGGCCTCCGCGGTCGCGTCCTTCTCGTCGCGCAGGCTGATGAACACGGCGGGATCGTTGTGATCGCGGATGCGCTGATAGGTCCGCGCGACCGTCTCTGCCGGCGTCTGTGTGCCCGCGCGGTGCGCGGCCACAATCGCGGCGATCGTTTCAGGCTGCTCGGCCCCCATGGCGGCAAAACTCCGGCAAATCGTCTTCGCCCGGAGTGAAGCAAGCGATGTGCCATTGTGTACAGAATCCGGGCAGGATGATTGTGCCGGATCTTATCGTGCGATCAGTGGCTTGCGGGATATTTCGGTCGGCGTGGGGCCGCTCGCTCCGGCGACCTCTTGCGTGCATCTGCCCAAATGGTGGGCAGTCGAGATCAGGTGAAGCCGGAGAGGATCCGGAGCAGCTGCGCCCGGTTCTCCTTGCCGATCTTCGCCTCGACGTTTCGCTCGTGCTCGGCCGCGAGCCGCTTGAACTTCTCGAGCGCCGTCTCGCCCTGCGCGGTGAGGTGCAGTGCATGCGAGCGCCGGTCCTCCTTCGACTTGATCCGCTTCACCAGCTTGCGCTGTTCGAGGGCATCGAGCAGGTGCACCAGCCGGGCGCGCTCGATGCCGAGGCGTTTTGCCACCGCCATTTGCGACAGGCCCGGATTGGCGCCGATCACGGTCAGCACCGAATATTGTGTCGGCCTGATATCGACTTCGCCGAGCGTCTTGATGAAGTCCTGAAAGATCCAGATCTGGAAGCGCCGCACCGCATAGCCGGCGTGGCCGATCAATGCGTCGAGACCAACGTCGTCGGCGACATCGCGTGGTGCTGCGCCGTTGCCGGCGCGCTTGCGTGGGGAGTGGCGGCTGTCGGACCGGGCTGCTGTGGGTGGCACGTCGATGTCTCCTGTCGCGCGCAACCCTAGCGCCCCTCGGTCACAAGCGAAAGATTGTTGTTGACGACAACAATTGGCGTGCCCAACATTATGGGCCAAAGCGGCCCGGAACGAGGCTGCGGCCGATCCTGAAAACCGGGATGGAGGAGGAAGCACATGACAGTCGCCTCACATGGTGACGTTGCAGGCCTGTTCGCAACGCCCAGGACCGTCGCAGAGCATCGGCCCGACGGCAGTATCGTTCTGCGCTCGCCCGAGCCTCTCGGCGAATTTGCGCGCTGCACCGGCGATTGGCTGGAGCAATGGGCGCAGCAAAGGCCGGATACGATCTTCCTGGCCGAACGCGGCAACGTCGAAATGCCCTGGACCACCGTCACCTATGCGCAGGCGCTGCGGAAGGTGCGCGCCGCCGCGTCCTGGATCCTGGCGCAAGGGCTCAGCGTGGACCGCCCGCTCGCGATCCTCTCCGACAACAGCATCGATCATGCGCTGCTCGCGCTCGCCGCCCAGCATGTCGGCGTGCCCTCGGCGGCGATCTCGCCGGCCTATTCGCTGATGTCGAAAGATTTCGACAAGCTCAAGAGCATGATTGCGCTGCTCGAACCGGGTGCGATCTACGTCTCTGCGCTCCAGCCGTTCGCGCCAGCGCTGGCCGCCATCAAGCCGCTGCACAACGCGCAGATCATCAGCGGCGATGCCGATGACGCCGGCGCGCTCGCGTTCCGCGCTATTGCGGCAGCGCCCGAGACGCCCGACGTCGCAAGAGCCTTCGCTGCACTCACGCCGGACACGATCGCAAAATTCCTGTTCACCTCGGGCTCGACCGGCACGCCGAAAGCCGTCATCAACACCCAGCGCATGCTGACGTCGAGCCAGCAGGCCAAGGCGCAGACCTGGACCTTCCTCGAACAGAGCCGCGATCTCGTCATTCTCGATTGGCTGCCCTGGAGCCACACCTTCGGCGCCAACCACAATTTCAATCTCGTGCTGCGCAATGGCGGCTCGCTCTACATCGACGGCGGCAAGCCCGCGCCCGGCCTGTTCGCGACCTCGCTCGCCAATCTGAAAAGCGTGATGCCGACGGTCTATTTCAACGTGCCGCGCGGCTTCGACATGCTGATCGCGGCGCTGCGCAGCGACGAGGAGTTGCGCCGCCGCTTCTTCGGCGAGGTGAAATTCGCCTTCTACGCCGGTGCCGCGCTGCCGCAGAATTTGTGGGATGCGCTCGAAGAGCTCTCGCATCAGACGGTCGGCCGCGCGCTGCCAATGGTCTCGGCCTGGGGCTCGACGGAAACCTCACCGCTCGCCACCGACTGTCATTTCCTTGCCGAACGCTCCGGCAACATCGGCGTGCCCATTCCCGGCACCGAGCTGAAGCTCGTCACCTCCGGCGACAAGCTCGAGGTGCGGGTGCGCGGACCCAACGTCACGCCCGGCTATTGGAAGGCGCCGGATCTGACGAAGCAGGCGTTCGACGCGGAGGGCTTCTATTTGATCGGCGATGCCGTGAAGCTTGCCGACAGCGCGCGCCCCGAGCGCGGCCTGTTCTTCGACGGCCGCGTTGCCGAAGACTTCAAGCTCAACTCAGGCACATGGGTCAGCGTCGGCGGCTTGCGCGTTGCCGGCATCGCCGCGCTGGCACCGCTGGCGCAGGACATCGTCGTCGCCGGTCACGGCGGTGACGAGGTGCGCTTCCTGGTATTCCCGAATCTTGCGGCCTGCCGCGCCCATGCCGGCCTGCCCGAGACGGCGGACGTGAGCGAGGTGCTGGCGCAGGACAAGGTCCGCAGTGCCATCGCGCAGGGTCTGGCGAAGCTGAAACAGCAGAGCGCCAACTCCTCCGGTCACGCCACCCGCGCGCTGCTGCTCGCCGAGCCGCCGTCGGTCGACGGCGGCGAGGTCACCGACAAGGGCTACATCAACCAGCGCGCCGTGCTGACGCGCCGTGCGGAGGCGGTGGCACGGCTGAATGATGATGCGTCGGGGGAGTGGATCGGGTTGTAAAGGCCGAGTTAGATGCCACATTCCGCTGTCATTCCGGGGCGCGCCTCTTGGCGCGAGCCCGGAATCCATTTCACCGCAGGGGTGTTGCACGATGGATTCCGGGTTCGCGCTACGCGCGTCCCGGAATGACGGGTGGGATACGCCAGCAACCCTGCCGCATTATCTTGCCGATTCTTTTGTTGCCTTAGCAACTAATTTATGCGAACCATTCCCGACGAAGATGACGGCGGACGAACCGCTGCGTTCTATTCTGGAGGAAACAATGCGCGGCAGAGATGGTGCCGTCGGCAAATGCCGACCCATGCCTGAAGACAGGGCGTGTCCGCCACGCGGCGCGTCAGCTGTGGCTGCTGTCCGTCACAGTGCCGAGATTTTCATGAAGCCGGCGGAGGAGGTCGATCAGCACCTCGCGCTCGTCCTTGCTCAGGCAGGACAACAGTCGCCGCTCGCGCTCGAACGCGGCCACGATCACCTTGTCATGCGTAGCGCGGCCCTTTGCCGTCAGCGAGATCGAATGGGTGCGGCCGTCATTCGGGTCGGTGCGGATCGACACCAGCCCTCGCTTTTCGAGGCCGGCCAGGGTCCGGCTCACCGGCCCCTTGTCGAAGCCGATGACGTGGCAAATGCGCGAGGCGGGAATGCCGGGTTCGATCGCCAGCAGCGACATGATGCGCCATTCGGTGACGTTGACGCCGAACTCGCGCTGATAGAATGCGGTCGCGCTGTTCGAGAGCTTGTTGGCGATGAAGGTGATGAACGCCGGGACGTAACGGTCGAGATCGAGCGTCGGTCCCGCATCGTTGGGCGCGGGCTTTTGGCGGGCTCTGGTCGAGGACGGCGGCATATCGGGCTTCTGACTCGCGGCGGGCCCAAAGACCTAAGGGCATGCACTGCCCTTTCACAAGATCAAAATGAGGGAGGTCTTCCATGACCGCATCCGGCTCCGCGGGATCGGGCGTCCCGCATCTCGACGTCGATCCCTTCGACATGACGTTCTTTGCCGATCCCTATCCCGCCCATGAGCTGCTGCGGGAGGCCGGTCCGGTGGTTTATCTCGACAAATGGAAGGTCTATGGCGTGGCGCGCTATGCCGAGGTCCACGCGGTGCTGAACGATCCGGCGACGTTTTGCTCCAGCCGCGGCGTCGGGCTGTCCGACTTCAAGAAGGAAACGCCGTGGCGGCCGCCGAGCCTGATCCTGGAGGCCGATCCGCCCGCGCACACCCGTACCCGCGCCGTGCTGTCGAAGGTGCTGTCGCCGACGGTGATGAAGCAGGTGCGCGACCGTTTTGCCGTCGCGGCGGAGGAACGGGTCGATGCGCTGCTCGGCCAGCGCAGCTTCGACGCGATCACCGACCTTGCCGAGGCCTATCCGCTATCGATTTTCCCCGATGCGCTCGGCCTGCAGCCGGAGGGGCGCGAGCATCTGATTCCCTATGCCAGCGTTGTGTTCAATGCCTTCGGCCCGCCCAACCAGCTGCGCCAGGAGGCGATCGAACGTTCGATGCCGCATCAGGCCTATGTCGCCGAGCAGTGCCAGCGCGAGAATCTGGCACCCGGCGGCTTCGGGGCCTGCATCCACGCGCAGGTCGACGAGGGTGCTATCACGCCCACCGAAGCGCCGCTGCTGGTGCGCTCGCTGCTGTCGGCCGGACTCGACACCACCGTCAACGGCATCGGCGCTGCCGTCTATTGCCTCGCGCGCTTCCCCGATCAGTGGCAGCGCCTACGCGAGGATCTTTCGCTGGCGCGCGGCGCCTTCGAGGAGGCCGTGCGCTTCGAGAGCCCGGTGCAGACCTTCTTCCGCACCACCACGCGCGAGGTCGAGCTTTCAGGTGCCACGATCGGTGAGGGCGAGAAGGTGCTGATGTTCCTTGCCGCCGCCAACCGCGATCCCCGCCGCTGGGACGATCCCGACAGCTACGACATCACCCGCCGCACCTCCGGCCATGTCGGCTTCGGCTCCGGCATTCACATGTGCGTCGGCCAGCTCGTCGCCCGCCTCGAAGGCGAGGTGATGCTGACGGCGCTGGCGCGCCGCATCGCGAAGATCGAGATCACGGGCGAGCCGAAGCGCCGCTTCAACAACACGCTGCGCGGGCTCGACAGCCTGCCGGTCACCATCACCCCCGCCTGACGAGGAGTCTTGATGCCCGACATCACTTTCATCCATCCGGACGGCAGGTCCGACCGCGTCGAATCTTCAGACGGCGAGAGCGCCATGCAGGCTGCGACCCGTCACGGCCTCGATGGCATTCTGGCCGAATGCGGCGGCAACGCGATGTGTGCAACCTGCCACGTCTATGTCGATGAGAGCTGGCTTCCGCGCCTGCCGGCCATAGCTGACGATGAGGACGCGCTGCTCGACGGCACTGCCGCCGAGCGGCGGCCGAATAGCCGCTTGTCCTGCCAGATCACCATTACGTCCGAGCTCGACGGGCTCGTGCTGAGACTGCCAAAGCGGCAGATCTGATTCTCGATTCGCCGGCAACGGCCGGCAACCAACACAGGGGAGGGAATGATGAAGCATCTGAAGTGGACGCTCGCGCTGGCCGCGAGCCTGGTGACCGGCGCGGCGAGCGCGGAAATATCGGACAACGTCGTGCGCATCGGCGTGCTCAACGACATCTCGGGCATCTTCCAGGACACCAACGGCATGGGCTCGGTCGAGGCCGCGCGCATGGCGGCGGAGGATTTCAACGGCGGGGCTAAGGGCATCAAGGTCGAGATCGTCTATGCCGATCACCAGAACAAGGCCGATGTCGGCAACGCGATCGCGCGCAAATGGCTCGATGTCGAGGGCGTCGATGCCATCGTCGATGTGCCGAACTCGGCCGTCGGCCTCTCCATCAACGCACTCCTGCGCGACAGCCGCATGACCTTCCTTGCGTCCTCGACCGCAAGTTCGGATCTCACCGGCAAGGCGTGCTCGCCCAACACCATCCAATGGGTCAACGACGCCTGGGCAACTGGCAACACCACGGCGGCCGCGATGATGTCGCGCGGCGGCAAGGACTGGTATTTCCTCACCGTCGATTACGCGCTCGGCAAGGGCATCGAGGCGGAGGCGCAGAAATACATCGAGGGACACGGCGGCAAGGTGCTGGGCTCGTCCAAGCATCCGCTCGGCACCTCCGATTTCGCCTCCTTCCTGCTGCAGGCGCAAAGCTCGAAGGCGCAGGTGATCGGGCTCGCCAATGCAGGGGGTGATACCATCAACGCGGTCAAGCAGGCCGCCGAGTTCGGCATCCAGCAGAGCGGGCAGAAGCTCGTGGCCTTCCTGCTCTTCATCAACGACGTCCACGGCATGGGCATCAAGGTGGCGCAGGGCCTCCAGCTCATGGAAGCCTTCTACTGGGACATGAACGACGACACCCGCGCATTTGCAAAACGTTTTGCCGCGCGACCCGGCATGAACGGCAAGATGCCCAGCGGCAATCAGGCCGGGGTCTATGCTTCCACGCTCGCTTATCTCAACGCCGTCGCCGCCACGGGCAGCGACAATGCCAAGCAGGTCGTGCCCGAGATGAAGAAGTTCAAGGGCAAGGACAAGCTGTTCGGTGACACCACGATCCGCCAGGACGGTCGCGTCGTGCATCCGATGTATCTGTTCGAGGTGAAGAAGCCGGAGGAGTCGAAATATCCGTACGACTATTACAAGCTGGTATCGACCATTCCCGCCGATCAGGCGTTCCGCCCGCTGGCGGAAGGCGGATGCGAGCTGGTGAAATAAAAGGTGTTGTACCTCCGACGCCGTTCGGCGGTACTTGCCAAACTATGAAATGGAGGTAATAATTATAACATATAATTAAATAGGGAGGTTCGCCATGAGGACTGGCTTGATGTCAACCGCCGCGCTGGCCGCGCTTCTGGCATCGACCGCGCTGGTTCGGGCCGAGGGCGAGGCCTGCTCGCCGGTCACCACCGCTTCGCTCGGCATCTCCGGTGTCGAGATCACCGGGTCCAAAACGCAGGACGCGGCCAACGGCCTCCCCAAGCATTGCATCGTGACGGGCCTTGCCAACCAGCGCACCGGCGTCGATGGGAAATCCTATGCGATCGGGTTCGAATTGCGATTGCCGGCGGAGTGGAACGGCCGCTTCCTGCATCAGGTGAATGGCGGCAATGACGGCGTAATCGTGCCCGCTCTTGGCAGCCTGCCCGAGGGGTTGGCCTTCGGTGGCACAGTGCCACTGGCGCGCGGCTTTGCCGTGCTGTCGTCGGACAGCGGTCATTCCGGCTCGGACCCCGCGAACAAGTCGCTGGGCCTGACGGCCGGCGCGGCGTTCGGCCTCGATCCGCAGGCGCGGCGCGACTATGGCTATGCCGCCGACATGACACTGTCGCCGGTCGCAAAGCAAATCATTGCCCTGCATTACGGGCGCAAGCCGGATCGCTCCTATATGGCGGGATGCTCGAACGGTGGGCGTCACGCCATGGTGGCGGCGTCGCGCATGCCGGAAAATTACGACGGCTTCCTCGTCGGCAATCCTGGCTTCGACCTGCCGCGCGCCGCGATCCAGCACGCCTGGGACGTGCAGGCTTTCCTGAAAGCTGATCCCGATCTGCGCAAGTCCCTCACCAAGGAGGACGCTCAGCTCGTGTCCTCGCGCATTACGGAGGCCTGCGATGCGCTCGACGGCGTCAAGGATGGGCTGACGGCCAATCTCGCCGCCTGTCAGAAGGCGTTCGATCTCAAGAGCCTGGTCTGCGCGCCGGGGCAGAACAGCGCCTGTTTGTCCGAAGCCAAGGTCGACGCCCTGAAGATGAGCCTCGCCGGACCGAAGAATTCGAAAGGTGAGGCGCTCTATTCCGACTGGCCTCTCGATGGTGGCATCGGTACGGGCAATTGGCGCACCTGGAAGGTCGAGAGCCCCATCGCGCCCTGGAATAACTATCCGATCATCGCCACCATGGGCGCAGCGTCGCTGAACTACATCTTCTCGACACCGCCAGTCGTGGTCGAAGGCAGCAATGAGAAGCTGGTCGAGGCACTGAAGGCCTATGACTTCGACAAGGACGCGCCGAAGATTTTCGCCAAGGACGCGACCTTCACGGAATCGGCCATGGACTTCATGACGCCGCTCGACATCGATGATCCCAAGCTCGCATCGCTCCAGAGGTCCGGCGGCAAGATGCTGATCTATCACGGCCAGGCCGATCCAGTGTTCTCGGTGAACGACACCATCCGCTGGTACGACCGGCTGAACAAGAACCTGCAGGGGCACGCCAACACGGTCGCGCGCCTGTTCGCGATTCCCGGCGAAACGCATTGCGGTGGCGGCGTCACCCTGGACAAATTCGATGCGCTGGCGGCGCTAACCGACTGGGTGGAGAACGGCAAGGCGCCCGACCGCATCATCGCGTCGGCCAGTCCCGCCAACAAGGAAGTCCCTGCGTCCTGGAGCCCGGGCCGCACGCGGCCGCTCTGCCCGTATCCGAGCTACGCCGCGTATTCCGGCCAGGGCGACAGCGAGGACGCCGCGAATTTCGTTTGCAAGGCGCCGTAGCGCGTCACGCGTCGGCAGGCGCTTGCCCCGGACCAAGTGCGGCGCGTAGCGCTGCGCTGCAGAGCCGGGGCCCACGGCTCTGGGTCCCGGCTCTGCGTCGCGTCATTTCATGCCGCGCCGCGTCCGGCACACGAGAAGCTTCCCTACACCACCTTGCTCGACCCCTGCGTGATCAACCGCGCCGCGCGCTGGTCTCGCGCGTAGATCCAGAGCCAGCTCAGCGCGACGCTGAGGCGGTGGCGCAGGCCGATCAGGAAGTAGATGTGGGCGATGCCCCAGATCCACCATGCGATGGCGCCGCGCAGCTTGACGCGGCCGAAATCGATCACGGCGAGCCGCTTGCCGATCTGGGCGAGGCTGCCGGCATGCTTGTAACGGAACGGGCCGGTCGCAGCGCCGCGCAGGCGCGCTCTGATGGTCTCCGCGACATGACGACCCTGCTGCTTGGCGGCCGGCGCGATGCCGGGCACCGGCTTGCCGTCCCAGGCATTGATGCTGACGGTATCGCCGATCGCGAAGATCTCGGGATGGCCTGGAATGGTGAGGTCCGCCTCGACCAGCACGCGTCCGGCGCGATCGCTGGGCGCGCCGAGCCATTCGGCGGCGGGCGAGGCGCGCACGCCGGCGGCCCAGATCCGTGTCTTCGCCTCGAGCAGCTTGCCACCGAACACGACGCCCTCGCGGTTGATCTCGGTGACGGCTTGGCCGAGCACGACGTCGACGCCGATCTTTTCCAGCGAGGCCTGCGCATAGGCCGAGAGCTCGTCGGGAAAGCCGGCGAGCACGCGCGGACCCGCCTCGATCAGCACGACGCGTGCTTTATGCGTGTCGATGTTGCGGAAGTCGCCGGGCAGGGTGTGATGCGCCATCTCGGCGATGGTGCCAGCGAGCTCGACGCCGGTCGGGCCGGCGCCGACGATCACGAAGGTCAGCCGCGCCGCGCGCCGCGCGGGATCCGTCTCGCGCTCGGCGCGCTCGAACGCCACCAGGATGTGACGGCGCAAGGTGGTCGCGTCCTCCAGCGTCTTCAGGCCCGGCGCCCATGCCTCCCATTCGTCGTGGCCGAAATAAGCGTGCCGCGCGCCGGTGGCCAGCACCAGCGTATCGTAGGGCACCTCGCTGCCGTCATCGATCAGCACGCGGCGTCGCTCGGCGTCGACGCCGCTCACCGTGGCAAACAGCGTCGTCACCTCGCGTCGGTCGCGCATGAGATGGCGGATCGGCCAGGCGATCTCGCTGGTCGCGAGCGAGGCGGTCGCGACCTGATAGAGCAGGGGCTGGAACAGATGGTGATTGCGGCGGTCGATCAGCGTGATCTCCACCGGGGCGCCCGCGAGCCGGTAAGTCGTCTCCAGCCCGCCGAAGCCGGCGCCGACGATGACGACGCGATGGGGATTTGCGGCCATGATTTAACCCTCGAATCTCGCTGCTGTGCCTCTCCATTTAAGTGCGGATTGGGCCCCGCGGTCCAATAGCCGTCATCAATCGTCGTATAGGCATCATGTATCGATCCGGCGCGAAAAAGCGCCGCAGCCTCCGTCCAAGTGAGTAGAATTATATTTCTTGCCATCTCCGATCGGGGCGAAATATGGTGCAAAGGCAGGCGCTGAGCCATTGGCGGCGCGACAGATTTTGCGTTTCAATAGAGACAGGCCTGGAGCGGCGATCACCCCGCTTCCGGGACCGATAATAAGGAGGGGAGTTGTTATGAGGACGGCATTCTGGCTGGCGGGCGCAGCGGCGCTGGTGCTGGCAGGCCCGGCATCCGCCGGCGACACCATCAAGATCGGTTTCGTCTCGACCTTCAGCGGCCCGACCGCCGTGATCGGCAACGACATGCGCAATTCCTTCGAGCTCGCGCTCGATCATCTCGGCCGCAAGATGGACGGCAAGCCGGTCGAGGTGATCTACGAGGACGACGGCCAGAAGCCCGACGTCGGCAAGCAGAAGACCGAGAAGCTGGTGCAATCCGACAAGGTCGATTTCATCGTCGGCTACATCTGGTCGAACGTGCTGCTGGCCTCGCTCAAGACCGTAGTGGACTCGCAAACCTTCCTGATCTCGGCCAATGCCGGTCCGTCGCAGCTCGCGGGCGAGCTATGCTCGCCTTACGTGTTCTCGACCTCCTGGCAGAACGACCAGACGCCGCAGGCGGTCGGTACCTATATGAACCAGAAGGGCGTCAAATCGGTGTTCCTGATCGGCCCGAACTACGCCGCCGGCAAGGACATGCTGGCCGGCGTCAAGAGCACCTTCAAGGGGCAGGTCGTGGGTGAGGAATACACGGTGTGGCCGAGCCAGCTCGACTTCTCCGCCGAGCTCTCCAAGGCGCGTGCCTCCGGCGCCGAGTCGATCTTCGTGTTCTATCCAGGTGCTGCGGGCGTGCAATTCCTGAACCAATATGCGCAGGCCGGGCTGAAGAGCACGATGCCGCTCTATACCGCCTTCACCATCGACGAGCTCTCGCTGCCGCTCCAGAAGGAGAACGCGCTCGGGGTGCCCGGCGCGCAGCAATGGGTCAACGACCTCCCCAACGAGCAGAACAAGCGCTTCGTCGCCGACTACCGCAAGAAGTATCCCGGCTTGCGGCCGACCTTCTACGGCGCGCAGTCCTACGACGCCGCGAACCTGATCAACAGCGCCGTCGTCGCCGTGAAGGGCGACACCAGCAAGAAGGACGCCATGAAGGCCGAAATGGAGAAGGCCAACTTCAAATCGGTGCGCGGCGCGTTCAAGTTCGGCAACAACCACATTCCGATCCAGAACTTCTACCTGCAAGACGTGGTCAAGGATTCCGAAGGCCAGCTCGCCCTGAAGACCGTCGCCACCATCGTCGAGAACGACCAGGATCGTTTCCACGACAAGTGCAAGATGAAGTGAGGTTTTGCCTCTCCCTCTCCTCGCAAGCGGGGAGAGGGCCTCCTAGCTATCTCCTCCGTCATTGCGAGCGCAGCGAAGCAATCCAGAATTTTTCCGCGGAGAGATTCTGGATTGCTTCGTCGCAAGAGCTCCTCGCAATGACGGCGTGGAGAGAGTGTCCTACACCCTTGGCATGCTTGCCGGGCGCACCTCGCGCGCCTGCGCTGCGAGCCTGATGCCGGCGTTGGCCGCACCAAAGCCCTGATAATCCCTGCGTTCGACGATCTCGAAAAAGAACCGCTCGTCGAAGATGTGGGTGTAGACCTGGAAGAACTCGCCGTCGCCCTCGCGGTCGTAGAGGATGTGGTTGGCGCGCAGCTGCGCCATCAGTTCGGGCGAAAGATCGTATTTGGCTTCGATGTCGTCGTAGTAATTGTCGGGGATGTCCAGGAAGCCCGCGCCGCGCTGGCGCATCGCGGCGACGGTCGCAAAAATATCCCGACACGCGAAGGCGACATGCTGCACGCCCGAGCCGAAGAACTCCGAGATGAAGCGCGCCGGCAGGGTGCGGTTGGCGGAGGAGCCGTTGAGCACGAAGCGCAAGCTCTGGTCGGCGTTGATGACGGCCTGGCTCTGCACGAGGCCTCGGGGGTCGGCGATCTCCATCTGCGGCAGGCGCTTCAGGTCGAGGATGCCGGTGTAGAACAACAGCCAGGACAGCATCTCGTCATAGGGCATCGACTGCGCGATGTGGTCGACGGCGAGCAGCGCATCGGCGCTTGCATCGCTTGCAACCGGCTCGAAATCGGTGTCCCAGTTCTTGCCGGCCTGGTCGAGAAAATAGAGCAGGCTGCCGCCGACGCCGTGGATCGCGGGGATCTCAAGCTCGCCCGGCCCGACCGGCTGATAGAAGGTGCGCGCCTTCAGCGTCTCGGCGCGCTGCATGGCGCGGCCGGCATCGTCGACGTCGAGCGCGATGGCACAGACGCCGGGCCCGTGGGTGACATAGTGCGAATGCGCAAAGCCGTCGGTCTCGCAATTGACGACGAGCTCGACCTTGCCCTGCGACCAGCGCTCCACCGCCTTGCTGCGGTGCTGGCCGCTCTTGCGGAAGCCGAGCTGTGAGAACAGGCGGGCAAGCTCGCCGGCCTTGCTCTCGTTGACGGCAAACTCGATGAAGCCGGTGCCGCGGCTCTTCGCCTTCGGGGCCAGCGGCTTGCCGGCAAATTTCGGCCAATCCGGTGCGAGCTGGTCCTCCAGCAGGATCAGCGAGCGCAGGCCGTCCACCGCGGTCTGTGCGGCCGAGCCGGCGCGGAACTGGTCGTTGAAGATCTCCAGCGACAGCGGCCCGGCATAGCCGGTCGCCGCGATCGCCGCCATGAACTCGCCGACCGGCAGGTCGCCCTGGCCGGGAAAGGAGCGGAAGTGCCGGCTCCACGACAGGATGTCGAGCTCGAGCCTCGGCGCGTCGGCAAGCTGCACCAGAAAGATCTTGTCGCCGGGGATCGAGGCCATGGCGCGGGTCGGAAAGCTAGGTGCCAGCGCGTGGAAGCTGTCGAGGATGACGCCGATCGCGGGATGATCGGCGCGGCGCACGATCTCCCAGGCGTCGCGATAATCGTTGACGTGGCGGCCCCAGGCCAGCGCCTCGTAGCCGACGCGCAAGCCGCGTCTGGCGGCGCGCTCGCCGAGCTCGCGAAAATCGTCAGCAGCGCGGTCGATGCCGCCGAGCGAGGCGGGCGAGACGTTGGAGCAGATCAGCAAGAGATCGGTGCCGAGCTCCTGCATCAGATCGAACTTGCGCTCCGCGCGGGCGAAGTTGCGCGCGCGCTGCGGCTCCGGCATGCCCTCGAAATCGCGGAAGGGCTGGAACGCACAGATCTCGAGATCGAGGTCCGCGCACATCTTCGCGATGTCGCGCGGGCCGGCGCCGAATGACAGCAGATCGTTCTCGAAGATCTCGACCGCATCGAAGCCGGCGGCGGCGATGGCGCGGAGCTTTTCGTCGAGCGCGCCAGAGAGCGAGACGGTGGCGATCGAGCGCTTGTTCATGCGGCCTGCTCCAGGATCTGCCCCGGCGACATTGTTTGCCCGGTGAGCGCGGCCTCGCTGACGGCTTCGACGACGGCGAGCGTTCCCATCGCATCCTCGACCGAGATCAGCGGCTGCTCGCGGCCGGCGATCACGGCGCAGAAATGCCGGAGCTGCTCGACCAGCGGATCGAACCCGGGCGGCGCGATGGTCGCGCGCGACAGCGGCGCGTACCAGCCGGGCTGCTGCGCGTAGGACCACAGCTCCATGTTCGGCACGGAGAGCGAACCCGCGGTCCCTGCGAAGATGTAGCAGGGCTGGTCTTGCTTGGGATAATCCCGGTTCTCGCCCGAGGAGAGCTCCCAGCTCCACGGTGCCGGCGTCGCGTCCGACACGGTCACCGTTCCCAGCGCGCCGTTCGCGAAGCGCAGCAGCAGCGCGGCGGTGTCCTCGACGGGGAAGCCGCGCACCTTGTTCGAGGTCAGAGCCTGCACCTCGACGATCTCGCCGCAGATGAAGCGGAGATTGTCGATGTCGTGAATGAGATTGAGCAGCAGCGGCCCGCCGCCCGCTTCGCGCCGCCAGGCGACCTCGAAGTAATCGTGGGGCTTCTTGAGGAGCCACAGCCCGACCACGGCCGTAAGCTGGCCGAGCTTTCCGTTCGTCACGGCCTCGCGGGCCGACTTGATGATCGGATTATGCCGGCGGTGATGGCCGACCAGCATCGGCACGCCGGTGCGTCTCACCGCTGCGCACAGGCGCTGCGCGGTGGCAACCGTCTCGGTCACCGGCTTCTCGATCAAAGCCGGCACGCCGGCTTCGGCGCAGTCGAGCGCCATCGGCAAGTGCAGCGTGTTGGGCGAGGCGATGATGAGGCCGTCGGGCTTCGCTTGTCCGAGCAGCGCACGATGATCGGGATAGCAGGGCACGTTGTGCGCCAGGGCCAAATCCGCCGCGGCGGGCGAGGGGTCGGCGATGCCGGCGAGCTCGCAGTCCTTTGATGCCGCGATCACCTCGATATGGCGACGGCCGATCAGGCCGGCGCCGGCCACGGCGATCCGCATTTTCGCGCTCATGCTGCACTCTCCTCCATGGCGCCACCGAGGAAGAGCTGCCCGATGCGCGGATCATTCAAAATGCGCTTGGCGTCGTCGACCATGCGGGTCTGGCCAAGCTCGAGCACGATGCCGATGTCGGAGATCTCCAGCGCCGAGCGTGCGTTCTGCTCGATCATCAGGAGGGTGACGCCGCGGTCGCGCAAGCTCTTGAGGATGTCGAAGGTCTGCTGCACCATCAGCGGTGACAGGCCGATCGAAGGCTCGTCGACCAGCACCAGCTTCGGCTCGAGCAGCAGGGAGCGGGCGATCTCGAGCTGCTTCTGCTCGCCGCCCGAGAGCGTCGAGGCCTGCTGCGCGGACTTGCGCCGCAATGCCGGAAACAGGTCGAGCGCCGCCTCGATCCGCTTGGGCAGGTCGAGGCCCTTGTCGGCGGCGACGCCGCCGAGCTCGATGTTGTGGCGCACCGAAAGCTCGGGAAAGATGTTGCGGCCCTGCGGCACGTAGCAGATGCCGGCATTGAGCAGCGCGCGCTGGCTTAAGTTCGTCACATCGCGGCCGGCGAAGCTGATCTTGCCCTCACGGAGCTTGAGCAGGCCGAAGATCGCCTTGAACACGGTCGACTTGCCGGCGCCGTTCGGGCCAATGATCGTCGTGATCGTGGCTGAAGGAACGGCAAACGTCGTGCCGTTCAAGATCGTCATCTTGCCGTAGCCGCCGACGAGATTGTGGACCGAGAGAATCGGGTCGCTCATCGCTCGCTCCCTACAGCATGATCCGGAAAAGTGCGCAGCGGTTTTCCGACAAGATCATGCTCAAACAATAAAACCAAAGCGCGATGACAATTCATTCCAATCTCCATCGCGCTTTAGTGTCCGAGATAGGCTTCGATCACGGCGGAGTTCTTGCGGACCTCGTCGGGCCGGCCCATCGCCAGCACCTTGCCTTCCGCCATCACCATCACGCGCGAGCACAGCGACATCACGAACTCCATATTGTGCTCGATCACGACGAAGGTGGCGTTCTTCTCGCGGTTGATCGCCACCAGGCGCTCCCTAAGGTCCGCCAGCATCGATGGGTTGACGCCGCCGGCGGGCTCGTCGAGCAGCACCAGGCGCGGTCCGCCCATGAAGGCCATGGCGGCATCGAGCAGCTTTTGCTGACCGTAGGAGAGACCACCGGCTTGCTCGTCGGCGAGATGGTCGAGCTTGAAGAAGCCGATCATCTGGTTGGCGGCCTCGGTCAGCCCGGCATCGGAGCGGCCGATCAGGCGCGAGGCCATGTTGCCCTGGTGCTCCTGTCCGGCGAGGATCAGGTTCTCGCGCACCGAGAGCTTTGGGAACACCTGCAACAGCTGGAAGGTGCGGCTGACCCCGAGCTTGTTGAGCTCGGAGGGGCGCAGGCCCGTGACGACCTGTCCATCGAGCTTGACCTCACCGCCTGTCGGCGTGAGCTGGCCGAGGATGCAGTTGAACAGCGTGGACTTGCCGCAGCCGTTCGGCCCGATCAGGCCGAGGATTTCGCCCTCGCGCACGTCGAACGAGACCCCGTTGACGGCGTGAATGCCGCCAAAGCTCTTCTTGATGTCGGTGACTTCGAGGACCGCGCTCATTGCACCGTCTCCAGGCGCGACTTTGCGACGGCGCGCAGCGCGGAGGCCGCCTTGGTGCGGCGTTCGGCGAGATAGCGGTCGAGGATTCCGAGAATGCCCGTGGGCGACCAGATCAGCAGCAGCATCACGGCGACGGCGTAGAGCATCAGATAATAGCCTTCCGTGAAGCGCAGCCATTCCGGCAGCAGCACCGCGATCATCGCGCCGAGGAACGGACCGAAATAGAAGCCGGCGCCGCCGACGATCACCATCAGCAGGAGGTCGAGCGAGAGCGACAGGTTGAAAGGCACCGGATCGATATATTGCGTCAGCGGCGCATAGAGCGCGCCGGCGACGCCGCCGAGCGCCGAGCCGATCGCGAACGCCATCAGCGTGTAGCGGCGAGTGTCGACGCCGAGCGATTGCGCGCGCAAGGGATTTTCCCGCAGCGCCATGAAGGCGCGGCCCCAGGGCGAGCGGATCAGCCACCACACCGCCAGCGAGACGATCGCGAGCGAGCCGAGGCAGACATAGTAGAACGGCAGCGGCTTGTTGGTCGCGATGCCGAAGATGTGCGGGCGCGGGATGTTGGAGATGCCGTAGATGCCGCCGGTGAGCCAGCTCTCGTTGCGGAACACCAGGAAGGCCAGGGTGGAGAAGGCCAGGGTGACGAAGGCGAGATAGTGGTGCTGCACGCGCAGCGCGGGATAGCCGAGCACCCAGCCGATCGCAAAGCTCAAGCCGATCGCGACCAGGATCGCCGCCGGCAGCGGCCAGCCATGTGTGGTCATGATCGCGGCCGCATAGGCGCCGATGCCGACGAAGGCGCCTTGGGCCAGCGAGACCTGGCCGGCATAGCCGAGCGTGAGATTGAGCCCCATCGCCGCGATACTCATCACCGCCCATTGGCTCAGGATGAACAGGCCGTAGCGGTTGAAGTTCATGGGGACGATGATCAGCGCGGCGATGATTGCAAGGCCGAGCGCGATCTTCAGAGGTTTGGCGAAGCCGCTCATACGGTGCGCTCCTCGGCACGGCCGAGCAAGCCCTGCGGCCGGAACAGGATGACGGCGATCAGGAAGATCATCGGCACGGCGGCGCGGTACTGCGTCGAGACATAGGCCGCCGCGAGATTGTCGAGCACGCCGATCAAGAGGCCGCCGACGATCGCGCCGCGCACCTGGTTGAAGCCGCCGACGATCGCGGCGATGAAGGCGGCCTGGCCCAGCACCTCGCCGGACGAGAATTTTGCGAGGTAGATCGGCGTGATCAGCAGCGAGGCCAGCGCCACCAGGAAGGCGTTGATCAGGAAGGTCAGCAGGATCATGCGCTCGACCGGAACGCCGATGATTCGCGCCACCGTCGGGTTCTGCGCCGCGGCCTGCATCTGGTGGCCGAGCGAGGTGCGGTTCAGCAGCGTGGTCAGGCCGAGAACGGCGAGGATGGCGACCGTGAGCACGCCGATGCTCTGCAGCGACACGGCATGGCCGAGGATGGAGACGTCGCCGGTCGGCACGATCGAGGGGAACGGCGAAGCCTCCGCGCTGAAGAATTGCTTGACGGCCTCCTTGATGCCGATCGCGAGCGCCATGGTCGCAATCGCGAGCGGCAGCACGCCGTGGCGCATCATCGGGTCCACCAGCAGCAGCTTGAAGGCAAGGCCGAGCAGGATCATCGACAAGAGGATGCCGAGGATGATCGCGAGCCAGAACGGCGCGCCGACATGCATCGCCGCCAGCATCAGGAACGCCGGCAGCATCACGAACTCGCCTTGCGCGAAATTGATGGTCTGCGAGGTCTGCCACAGCAGCGTGAAGCCGACCGCAACCAGCGCGTAGATCGCGCCGGTGGCGAGTCCCGCGACCAGAAGATCGAATAGGCTGGACATGTTCCCCTCTCGTGTCCCTATCCCCGCTCCACCATCTCCCTCTCCCCGCGACGAGCGGGGAGGGAGAACGGCCACGCCTCACTTCACCTTGGGCAGCACCTGCTTCACCACCTGCTTGCCCTCGACCACCTCGACCAGGAAGCTCTGGCGGTCGATGTCGCCGGTGTCGCTGAAGGTGACGTCCATCAGGATGCCCGGCTCGTCCGCGGCCTTGATGGTGAGGCCGTGCAGCGTGTCGGCGAACTTCTTCGGGTCGACCTTGCCCATCTTTTCGGTGGTGGCCTTCACCATGTAGACGGCGAGATAGCCCTTCAGGCCGTTATGATCAGGGACGTAATTGTACTTCTTGGAGAACTTCTCGCGGAACGCCTTGATCAGGTCGACCGGCGCGTCGGTGGTGAGGCCGACATGGCCGCGCGCGCCGTTGGCGGCATCGCCGGCGAGCTCGATCACCTTCTGGCCAATCAGCGTGGTCTCGCCCATCAGCGGCGCGGTGACGCCCTGGCGCTTCAGCTCCTTCAGGATGCGCGCGCTCTCTTCTTCATTCAGGTAGACGAACACGGCATCGGGATTGGCGGCCTTGATCTTGCCGACGTCGGCGGCGAAGTCGGCCTGACCCGCCTCGGTGGAGAGATCGGCGACGACCTTGGAGCCGAGCCGGTCGAGCTCCTTGATCATCACGTCGCGCCCGCCGCGGCCGAAGTCGTTGTTGACCCAGACCACCGCGACGGTCTTGGCCTTCATCTCGTCGTGGATGTACTTTGCGACCTTCGGCATCGAGGATTGCTGGCCGAACGACGTGCGGAACAGGAACTTGTTGCCGGCTTGCGTCAGCTCGGCGGCTTCGCCGCCCATGATCTGCGCGATGCCGGCTTCGGCCGCGAGCGGCGCGGTCACCTTCACCGACCCGGAATAGCCGGGTCCGAGCAGAACATAGGGCTCGGCGTCGAGCGCCTTCTGCACCTGGGCGCGCGCCACCCCCGGGTTGGACTGCGAGTCGGCATGGCTGACCTCGAGCTTGCGGCCGAGCACGCCGCCCTTGGCGTTGATCTCCTCGATCGCGAGATCGATGCCGTTCTTCCAGTTCGTGCCCACGGTGGCGCCGCCGCCCGAGAGCTCCGCGACATTGGCGAGCTTGATCGCTTGGCCAAAGGCGCCCGTTGCAGTGATGACGGTGAGCAATGCGCCCACCACTAGCGTTGATTTCATCGTCCTCTCCTCCCGTTTCAAATCTTGCAAGCGGCCTTGTATCCGGCCGCTTCGCCTCAAGCTGCCTGATAGGCCGCGCTGCGCGCAGCCATCACGGCGTCAAAAGCCTCTCCCATGATCTCGGTCGATGGGGCAAGGCCTGTGAACAGTTCGAAGGCGTCGGCGGCCTGGTAAATCGCGAGCTCGCGGCCGGTCATGATCCGGGCGCCTTTCTCTCGCGCTGCGGCCAGCAGCGGCGTGATCAACGGCGAATAGACGGCGTCGGCGACCCAAAGGTCCGCTCTGAGCAGTCCCACCGGCACCGGCGTGTCACGGTTCGGCAGCATGCCGACCGGGGTGCCGTTGACGAGACCGGTCGCGCCCTCGAGCGCGTCCTCGACGCTGGCGGCGACGCGGGCGCCGCGCGAGGCGAGCAGGGCGACCAGTTTCTCGGCGCGCGCCGGCTCGCTGTCGAGAATGCGGATGTCGGCTACTTTCAGGCTCGCCAGCGCAAACGCGATGGCCTTACCGACGCCGCCGGCGCCGATCACGGCGACGGCGTTGCCGGACGACGCCAGCAACGGCATCACCGCCCGCGCAAAACCCGTGGTGTCGGTGTTGTGACCGGTCAGCCGGCCATCCCTGACGACGACGGTGTTGACCGCGCCCATGCTGGCCGCGCCTGGCGCCAGTGCGTCGAGCAGCGGCACGACCGCTTCCTTGTAGGGGTAGGTGACATTGACGCCGGCAAAGCCGAGCCGCCGGACGCCCTCCAGCATCATGCGCAGCCCGGCCGCATCGGCGCCGGCGACCTCGATGAGCTGGTAATGGCCGCGCAGGCCGAGTGCCTCGGCGGCGCGCTCGTGCATGGCGGGAGACGCGGAATGCGCGATCGGCGCGCCGATCAGGCCGGTGAGGAGCTTCTTGCTAGCGGCGTATCCGCGTTTCGACATGGTTCGCGATCGTTTCGTTGGGAGCATCCGGCCCCGGCCATTAGCGGGGAAATCCGTGCAATTCCAGCTGCGACGATAGCCTTTCCCGCGCCTAACACAATTACCCTTTTGTCCTGCAAACCTAACATCATGTTACTTCTTTCGTCCGCGGGCCGGGGCGGCCTTGCCACTGCCGCCGGACGGCTCGACCGCGCGCATCTCGGTGCGCAGCGCCTCGATGAAGTATTCGGCGTGCAGCGACAGCGGCGTGCCGCGCTTGACCGCGACATAGGTGTCGAACCGCGTCGGCTCGGCGATCTTCAAGAGCTCGATGCCGGGATAGCCGCCATGGGCCACCGTGAACTGGTCGATGATGGCGATGCCGAGCCCCGCCTTCACCAGCGCGCAGACGGTGGTGCCGAAGCGCGCGCGGATGGTGATGTTGTAGTCGAGCCGATGGCGCGCGAAGATCCCGGCCATGATGCGGCCATAGGGATCGTTGGGATCGATGCCGATCAGCGGATAGCGGGTGATCTCGGCGGCCGAGACCTGCTTGCGGCCGGAGAGCTCGTGACCCGGCGGCACGATGCAATAGAGCTCGCCCGAGGCGAGCGGCAGGAAGTCGAGCCCGGAATGATCGAGCCGATAGCTCATCGCCACGCACTCGCCGCGGCCGAGCATCAGGTAGTCGATGGCTTCCTCGAGCTTGAGGATGTTGATGTCGATGCCGAGATCGGGATAGCGGCGGCGGACGCGCTCGATCGCGCGCGGCACCATCACCTGCGAGATGCTCGGTACCGAGCCGATGCGCAATTCCGACAGGCCGCCGCGCCCGATCTTGGAGATGATCTCGGAGAGGTCGTCGACCTTCTTGTAGACGCCGTTGATCTGCTCGAAGATGTTCTCGGCTTCCGGCGTCGGGAAGTAGCGCCCGTTCTGGCGCTGGAAGAAGCGGATGCCGAGCGAGCGCTCGGTGTATTTGACGAGGCGGCTGATCCCCGGCGCCGAGACGTTGAGCAGCTTCGCCGCGCCGCCAATGGTGCCCGTCACCATCACGGCACGGATCACTTCGACCTGGCGCAGCGTCATCATGGCCTAGAAATGTCCCTGGCATCGACAAGAGATCGTGGCGGCGATCATCTCACGAGAGATGCGATGTCATCCAGCGGCAAGTGTGTGTCGATGTGGACGGAGCCGCGCTGCTTTACCCTCCCCTGGAGGGGTCCTGGAGGGGGAGGGTCGATCGCGCGAAGCGCGAGCGGGGTGGGGTGATCTCTCCACTCGGGCACTGTTCGTCGCGGAGGGACCGTCACCCCACCCCGTCTCACATTTCGCGGCGCTCAATATGAGACGACCCACGGGCGAGCTACGCTCGTCCCGGACCCCTCCAGGGGAGGGTAAGAGCCCAGCAGGCTCGTTGCGGATGATGACGAAGCAACTTCGCTCCAGGTGTTCGACTAAAATCCGCGCGTTCAGATGGAGAGGCGTTCTCGTGGCGCGATCTGTTGCTTCGCCTGTTGCAACGGCACTCTAGCTCGCCGGCCCTTCCGGCAACACGCTCCCGGCCAGCTCCGCGCGCTCGCTCTGCAGCACCTCGCGCGCAAACTCGATGATCTTCTGCTTGTTTGCGGTTTCGCGGACGGCAAAAAACACGCGGTTCAATTCCAGGCCGAGCACGCTGTTGAGGGCGATGTCCTCGTCTTCCATCGTTGGTTTCCCGCTTCGACGCCTTCAGGTGTATCGTGGCGTCAATTCTGCCACAAGTAGTTTAAATCTTCAGAGCGGATGAGCACCGGGAAACTACGGCCATAGCGAATTGAGGCAGTCTGCGAATACGTGCTATACGGGAGCGGCGAGGTCAGGAAACTTACGATGTCCGCCGTTGATTATGGCCGGGAGGCGCTCGATTTCATCGAAGGGCTCGCAGCCCATACCAAGGTTTCGGACGCCATGGACGCGCTTGCAACCGCGTTCGGTCGCTACGGTTTCGAACATATCATCGTGACGGGCTTGCCGAATCCCGAGCAGCGCTTTTCCCAGATGGTGCTTGCCAAGAAGTGGCCGGCGGAGTGGTTCAGCCTCTATACCGAAAAGAGCTACGACCGGGTCGATCCCGTGGTCCGCAAATGCCGGCAGACGGTGAACCCTTTCGAATGGTCCGAAGCGCCGTACGATCCGGAGCTGGAGCCCGGCGCGGTCGAGGTGATGCGGCGCGCAGCCGATTTTCGCATGTCGCGCGGCTTCGTCGTGCCGATCCACGGCTTGACTGGCTATGAGGCCGGCGTCTCGCTCGGCGGCGTCCACCTCGATCTCAATGCGCGCAGCAAGCCGGCGCTGCACCTGATCGGGATGTACGGCTTCGATCACATCCGCCGTTTGCTGGAGCCGGTGCCGTATCCGTCAACGCGTCTTACCCCCCGCGAGCGCGAGGTGATCGCCTGGGCCTCGCAAGGCAAGTCTGCCTGGGAAATCGGCGAGATCCTGCACATCACGCAACGCACCGCCGAAGAGCATCTTGCAACTGCTGCGCGCAAGCTCGGCGCCGTCAACCGGACGCATGCGGTCGCCATCGCGATCCGCCACAGAATCATCACTCCCTGAAATCTTCGCCTACTGGGAAATTTCCCAATAGTCGATTTTGCCTTTTTCGCTGAGGCTTCCCTCATTTCAAGCCATGGGGGACTTCATGATTCATGTGATTTCTTGCGTCAATCGGCACCTGTACGAGGACGTTCTCGAACAGCATTTCCGAATTCGTCACGAGATTTTCGTCGAGGAGCGGAAATGGGAGGCGCTTCGCAAGCCCGATGGCCGCGAGATCGACACCTACGACAACGAGGACGCGGTCTACCTTCTGGCTCTCGAAAACCGCCGGGTGCTCGGCGGCTCCCGCATGTATCCGACCACCCGGCCGACGATGATGAGCGAGGTTTTCCCGCATCTCGCCGCGGTGCGCGGTTGCCCTGCGGACCCGCTGGTCTGGGAGTGGTCGCGCTTCTTCGTCACGCGCGAGCGCCGCGATGGCGCGTTCAATTTACAATTGATGGCGGCCGCGCAGGAATTCTGTCTCGATCAGGGCATCGAACGGCTCTGCCTCGTCATGGAGACGTGGTGGTTGCCGCGGTTCCACGACATCGGATTCGTCGTGACGCCGCTGGGATTGCCGGCGCTGGTGGAAAATTCCTGGACCATGGCGGCGACCATCGAGATGCGCCAGGAGTCGCTCGATGTCGTGCGCGACCGTATTGGGATGACGAGCATCGTCCAGCAGGCCGGTCCGCGGATCGACTGCATCGCCCGTGCCAACCTCCGCGGTCATGCTGCCGCGCAACGAAAGAGCGCCTGAAATGTCGAACGTGATGCGGGACAGCCAGATCATGGCGCAAATCCTGGACGAGGATCTCGGCTACATGTCCGACATGGCGCTCGAGCTGGCGCAGATGGCGGAAGACACCGGATTGACGACGCTCGCCTACCTGTTTCGGATGGCAGCCCTGGAGGCATCGACGGCCAACAGCGTTCTTGCCGAGCCGGACGAACTCCCCCGGCAGATGACGTCGCACTAGGCGCAACATGATCGCACCCTCTCATCGCCAGCCGGTGAGAGGGTGATGTCATTTGAGTGCGGCAGGTTGCCTCATGGCGGGCCGCAGCCTTGTTGCATTGCAAGGCGCATGTCGGCGCCCCTTTGCTGCACGAAGAAGCGCCGGATGCCTAAAATCCCCTATTGCTCCGAATTGTTTTAAGCCTAAAATGTTTTTGAGATCGTGCTGCCGGGTGCAATCCGCATGTGCCGAGATGCAACAAAGTGCATGTCTGGTGTCGAATCGCTCTTGCCTAGGAACGATACTGCCATTACCCATTTTTCGGCCTTGAAGAGGCAGGGGGAGCTCTTTCACTGATGGCGACTGTGTTCGAACATCGGCGCAACGTTGCGCGCGCTTGAAAGAGTCTTGATGCTGCTCGTCGTCGAACAATTCTTGAATGGGCTGCAGTTCGGCCTGCTGTTGTTCCTGCTCGCCGCCGGCCTGACGCTGGTGTTCGGGATCATGGATCTCGTCAACCTCGCGCACGGCTCGCTCTACATGATGGGCGCCTATTTCGCCGCGACCTTCGCGGCGTGGACCGGCAGCTTCCTGCTCGGCGCGCTGATGGCGCTGGGGGCCACGCTCGTGCTCGGCATCGTGCTGGAGGTGACGGCGCTGCGGCATCTCTACGGCCGCGACCATCTCGACCACGTGCTCGCGACCTTCGGCCTGATCCTGTTCTTCAATGAAGCCGTGCGGCTGATCTGGGGCCCGGCGGGCCTGGCGTTGCCGCTGCCGGCCTGGCTCACCGTGCCGGTGCCGATCCTGCCCGGCATTCATTATCCCGCTTATCGCCTCGCCATCATCGCGGTGGCGCTGCTTGTCGCGCTCCTGCTCTATCTTGGCGTGATGCGCACCCGCATCGGCATGCTGATCCGCGCCGGCGCCTCCAACCGCGAGATGATCGGTGCGCTCGGCATCAACATCAAGCTGCTCTACACGCTGGTGTTCGGCCTGGGGGCCGCGCTCGCGGGCCTCGCCGGCCTGATGCAGGCGCCGATCCTGACCGTGCAGATCGGCATGGGCGAGAACATCCTGATCCTCGCCTTCGTCATCATCGTGATCGGCGGCATCGGCTCGATTCGTGGCGCGTTCCTCGCCGCGATCTTCGTCGGCATGATCGACACGCTCGGCCGCGCCTTCCTGCCGAACCTGCTCCGCCAGGTGCTGAGCGGCGCCGCCGCGTCCACCGCCGCACCCGCGCTGTCCTCCATGCTGATCTATCTCCTGATGGCGATCGTGCTGGTGGTGCGGCCGGAGGGGCTGTTTCCGGCCAACCGTCGATGAAGAACCTGAGCGTGAGCAAGGCCGTCACGGCCCTGATGCTGGCGGGCCTCGTGCTGCTGCCGCTCTATTCGCAGCTGTCCGGCAACATCTTCATCCTGACGCTGTTCACCCGCATCATCATCCTGGCGCTGGCGGCCGCGAGCCTCAACCTGATCATGGGGTTTGGCGGCATGATGAGCTTCGGCCATGCCGCCTATCTCGGCATCGGCGGCTACGCCGTCGGCATGCTCGCGCAGGAAGGCGTAGGTTCCGGCTTCATCCAGTTTCCGGTCGCGCTCGCCGCGTCTGCGATCTATGCGCTCGTGATCGGCGCGCTCTCGCTTCGCACCCGCGGCGTCTACTTCATCATGATCACGCTGGCCTTCGCCCAGATGGCCTATTACGTCGCCTCGGGGCTGGCGCGTTACGGCGGCGACGACGGCCTCACCATCTACAATCGCAGCGACTTCTCAGGCCTCATCAATCTCGGCAATCGCGTGCAGTTCTACTATCTCTGCCTCGCCTGCCTGTTCGGCGTCGTCTTCCTGATCTGGCGCATCGTCAATTCGCGCTTCGGCCTCGTGGTGCAGGGCCTGCGCTCCAACGAGCAGCGCATGCAGGCGATCGGCTTCCCGGCCAAGCGCTACCAGCTGGTCTGCTTCGTCATATCGGGTACCATGTGTGGCTTGGCCGGCGCGCTGCTCGCCAATAACACCGATTTCGTCAGCCCGGCCGTGATGTACTGGACCCGCTCCGGCGACCTCATGGTGATGGTGATCCTCGGCGGTATGGGCACGTTGTTCGGCCCGATCATGGGTGCGGTGGTGTTCCTGCTGCTGGAGGAGTTCCTGTCGCAGATCACCGAATATTGGGCGCTGATCATGGGGCCGCTGCTGCTGCTCATCGTGCTGTTCGGCCGCGGCGGCATCATGGGCGTGCTCGGGAGGGCTGGCCGTGGCTGAACCCTTGCTCCGCGTCGAAAAGCTGGTGCGCCGCTTCGGCGGCATCATCGCGACCGACAACGTCTCGCTCGACGTCGCATCCGGCGAGCTGCACGCCATCATCGGCCCGAACGGCGCCGGTAAGACTACGCTGATCAGCCAGCTCACCGGACATCTCGCGCCGCATTCCGGCAGCGTCTCGCTGGCGGGACGGGACATTACCGACTTGCCGGCCTATCGCCGCTGCGCGCTCGGTCTTGCGCGTTCGTTCCAGATCACCTCGCTGCTGCTCGACTTCACCGCCGCCGACAACGTCGCGCTAGCGGCGCAGGCGCATGCCGGCACCTCGTTTCGCTTCTTCGCCAACGCGCGCAAGGAGCGACCCTTGCGCGATGCCGCACACGCCGCGCTCGACCGCGTCGGTCTCGGCCATCGGGCAGATGTCGTGGTGAACAGGCTCAGCCATGGCGAGCGTCGCGAGCTCGAGCTTGCCGTTGCGCTCGCCAGCAAGCCGAAGCTGCTGCTGCTGGACGAGCCGATGGCCGGCCTCGGTGTCACCGAATCCCAGCGCATGGTGAAGCTGCTGCAGGAGCTGCGGAAGGAGGTCTCGATCGTGCTGGTCGAGCACGACATGCCGGCGGTGTTCGCGCTCGCCGACCGCATCTCGGTGCTGGTCTATGGCCGCGTCATCGCCTCCGGCGATCCGGCCGCGATCCGGGCCAACGAAGACGTCAAGCGCGCCTATCTCGGCGATCAGCACGTGGTGACACATCATGGCTGACACGCTGCTCGACGTCGACGGCATCGAGACCTGTTACGGCCTGTCCCAGGTGCTGTTCGGCCTGTCGCTGTCGATCAAGCCGGGCGAGATGGTCTCGCTGATGGGCCGCAACGGCATGGGCAAGACCACGACCATCCGCTCCATCATGGGCCTGACGCCGGCACGCGCAGGCAGCATCCGTTTCGCGGGCGCTGAGGTGCGGCAGCTTCCGTCCTACAAAATCGCCAAGCTCGGCGTCGGTCTCGTTCCCGAGGGACGCCAGATCTTCCCGAACCTCACCGTGCGCGAAAACCTGGTCGCGGCTGCGGCCGATCGCTTCAACAGCGATAATCCCTGGACGCTCGCGGCCATCTACGTGCTGTTCCCGCGCCTGGCCGAGCGTGCGTCCAACATGGGCAACCAGCTCTCCGGCGGCGAGCAGCAGATGCTCGCAATCGGCCGCGCGCTGATGACGAATCCCAAACTCCTGATCCTGGACGAAGCGACCGAGGGTCTCGCGCCGCTGATCCGCGAAGAAATCTGGAACTGCCTGTCGTTGCTCAAGAGCCGGGGCCAGTCGATCCTGGTCGTCGACAAGAACGTCGATCATCTCGCCCGCATCTGCGATCGCCACTACATCATCGAGCGCGGCAAGACGGTGTGGAGCGGCACCTCCGACGAGCTGATGGCCGCGCCGGACCTGCAGCACAAATATCTGGGAATCTGACGCGTTCGTTGCCTTCGCCGGCGCAACGCAAGCTTCCTTCGAGCAAATCCAATTTCGAAATCCTCCAAACTGCGCGCTGAGCTCTTGAGCGCGCCGCCGTCAGCCGTCAAAGAAGGCGCGGCGTTGTGGATTCGATGCGGGACTTTTACGAGCAAATTGTCGGGTTGCCTCAGGACGACATCGGTTCCGCACAGCGAGGGGCCGCCCAATGGCTGGATTATCCGGGCTGTGTGTTCGTCAAAGGTGAGTTTCGAGCAGACGCCGAGGGGCCTGCAATCGCGGCGCCGGGCCTGTTCATCTCGGTGGGGTTCGATGAAGCCGACACTGGCCGCGGCACTCTGACGCGCTCAATCGGCGAGAGGCGGATGGGCGTGATGGCCGTGCGGGAGTCCCTCGCCGTGAAACGCTCGGTGCGGTGTGGGGAGCGGCCCGCCATCGGCCTCGCCTTGCCCGAAGCTTCCATCGATCAGCTCGGACTCGGCGCCGCGTTTCGGGCGCTGTTCAAGGACGAAGGATCTGGTGCGGTCATCGTCTCGCGGCCCGCATCAGCGCGGGTGCGGGCGGTCGCGGCGGAAATGTTCTCGCCGCCGGTCGCCGGAAACGCGGCGCGATTGTTGTTGTCGGCGCATGCCGCCGAGATCGTCGTCCATGTCTTGTTCGGTGAGTGCGGCCGGATCGCGGTTGATCCGGCAACAGATCTCCAGCGCATTCGGCTGCAATCGGTCAAGGAGCGGATGGACGCCGACCTTGCCTATCCCTGGAGCATCGACGAGCTGGCGCGCAACGCAGGCCTGAGCCGGCGATCTTTCAATCAGAAATTCCAGATCGCCTATGGCGAGAGCGCTATCGATTATCTGAGGGCCCGCCGGCTCGATACCGCACGAGCCCTTCTGATTCACCAGCGCTTGTCGGTCACCGAGGCGGCCTATCGGGTCGGCTATACCCATCCGGCAAACTTCGCGACGGCCTTTCGCAGGCGCTTCGGTCATTCGCCGAGCCGCTGCCAGTAACAGCAGCACGCGATGCGCGGCCTCAGGCCTCAGTCTTGAAAGCCTCCACGTGGAATCAAAGGCGATTTGCGCGGTCGCAAAGGCGGCGTGCGCCTCGATCTGGTTACTCCCGGGTTGTCCAAAGACGGAGCTTGGGGAAGACGATGAGGCGTGGCGACGGGCAAACGTTCGGTTGGGAACGGGTGATGAAGGCTGGTCTGGGTGTGGCCGGTCTGGGCGCGGTTTTGCAGTCGACGCCGACCCTTGCACAGGTCTCCGGGACCAATTCGGGATCAACGGCCGCGACATTGCCGCCCGTCACCGTGGAGGCGCCGAGCCAGGTGCGTCCGCGCGCCCCGTCTACCCAGCGCAATTCACCATCGCAGCGCGGCCGTGTCGCGGCGCAACGCGATGCCGCCTCCAGGCAAGCCGGAAGCCGGGATGCGCGCGAGGCGGGTGGCAGTCGCGCCACGACGTCAAGCGAGAACAGCTACGTCGCGAACAGCAGCTCCGCAGGCACCAAGACGAACACGCCCCTGCTGGAGACGCCGCAGTCGATCTCGGTCGTGACGCGCAAGGAGCTCAACGACCGCGCCGTGCAGACGCTGACGGAAGCAGTCGGCTATGAGCCGGGCGTGCGTATCGATGCCTCAGGCTACGATCCGCGCTTCGACGCCATCTCGATCCGCGGCTTCGACATCACCTATAACGGTATCTATCTCGACGGCCTGCGTCTCGTCGGCGCCGGCCTTGGCGTGTTCAAGACGGAGCCCTATGGCGTCGACAGCATCACCGTGGTCCGCGGCCCGAGCTCGGCGCTTTACGGCCTCGGCTCGCCGGGCGGACTGATCGATCTGCAAAGCAAGCTGCCGACCAGCCAGCCGTTCCACGAGGTGCAGACGCTGTTCGGCGACCGCGATCGCGTCCAGGGCAATTTCGATGTCTCGGGGCCGATCGATCCCAGCGGCCAATTCTCTTATCGGCTGACCGGCGTGGTGCGAGACGCCGACGTGTTCGTGCCGGGGGGCAAGGACAATCGCACCTATGTCGCTCCCGCCGTCACCTGGAGACCGGATCAATCGACAACCCTCACGCTTCTCGGCGCCTATCAGAAATCAAAGACGCCGGGCTCGATGTTCACCTATTCGGCGGGGACCGGCACCACCACGGATATCTTCACGGGCAGCCCGTCTTACAATTCGCTCGATCAGGAGCAGGGGCGGGTCGGCTATCTGTTCGAGCACGCGTTCAACAACGCCGTGACCGTTCGCCAGAAATTCCGCTACGTCGATCTCGATGCGGTCACGCGCTACGTCGGCTTTCTTGGTGTTCCCGTCGGCAATGTCGTGTCGCGTTATACCGGCTACGTCCACGACACGCTGCAATCGGCCATCATGGACAACCAGGTCGAGGCAAGGCTCTCTACCGGCCCCGTGCAGCACACGCTCCTGGTCGGCACCGACTATACGTCGTCGGGGTTCACCGACAAGCAGGGGTTCGGCTTCGGCGTGTCCGATCTCAATCTGGCTGCGCCGGTCTATGCGCCGGAATTCATTCCGGATCCCGCGATCTCGTCCTCCACGGCGCAGCGGCAAACCCAGTCCGGCATCTACATTCAGGATCAGGCCAAGCTCGACCACTGGATCCTGACGCTCAGCGGCCGCAGCGACTGGGTCCGCACCACGAGCGAGGACCTGTTCGCGCTGACAAGGCAGGCGCAGTCCGATCAGGCCTATAGCGGGCGGGCAGGACTGACCTATGTGTTCGATTCGGGTGTGGCGCCCTACGTCGCCTATTCGACGTCGTTCTTTCCCAATCTCGGCGTCGATCCGTCGGGCGCCTTCTTCAAGCCGACCACCGGCAAGCAGACCGAGATCGGCGTGAAGTATCAGCCGCTGGGGACGCGGAGCTTCATCACCGCCGCGGTGTTCGACCTGACCCAGGATGGCGGCCTGGTGACGACGGGCGCAGGCGTGACGATCCAGCGCGGCGAGATTCAAAGCCGCGGCTTCGAATTGCAGGGGCTTGCAAGCCTCGGCAATGGTTTCGATATCACCTCGTCCTACACCTATCTCGACATGGTCACCAAGTAGGCCGGCGACAGCGCGCTGGTCGGCAAGTTTCCGTCCGGCAATCCTCCGCACACCGTGACACTGTGGGGGAATTATGCCCTGCCGCTGGCTGGCCCCTTCGCGGGCCTGAGCGTCGGGGCCGGCGCGCGCTACATGTCTTGGAGCTATGGCGATGATCTGAACACGTTCAGAAACAGCTCGGTGACGCTGGTCGACGCGGCGCTGAAATACGATTTCGGCCAAGCGGCGAAGGAGCTGAAAGGACTTCAGTTCCAGGTCAACGCCAAGAACCTGTTCAATGTGCACTACACGACCTGTCAGGTCGGTTATTGCTACCGGGGTGCGCCGCTCACCGTCATCGCCACGCTCGGCTATCGCTGGTGAGCGTAGCCGCCGCCGGACGATTACCAATAGATCCCGTGACGGTGCAACTCGCGGACCACGCGGGCTTCGACGGACGGCTGCCGGCGTTTCGGCTTTGGCGTTTCGGTCGTCCTTGCCGCCGGCGTGGTGGTTGATTGCGCCGGAGCTGCGGCTGTCGGTGTCGTCGCGGCGGGCGCGGTCGGCGTCTGGACGTTTGCCGGTGAAGCTTGCGTCGCCTGCGGCGGCGTGGCGGCCGGCTGCTCGGTGGCCGGCTGGTTCGGATTGGCCGCCGCCAGGCTGAGGCTCCGCGAGCCTGCGGCGTGGGCCTGGCTTGCGAGCAGCGAGATCGCGGCGATCAGGATCAGCTTGCGCATGGAAATCCCCGTCATCTGGTCAATCGGCCTTACCTAATTCCCTTGAGCTCAACGCGCGAGACGGTGCACGCCGATCTCGACCAGGGTGGTCCGGCAGGACAGGCGATAGATCAGGCTGAAAAGCTGACTCCACATGACCGAACTCCGTTGTTGATCATTGGACGCCGTTCTACGCCGCCTGCCTTTCCGGCGTTTTTCGCCGGATGAGGAAAATGGCTTCGTCCCCGGACGGCGCGATGTCGTCGGAACATTCCGGAAGAAGTCGCCTCACGCCGGCGTGAAGCAGCGTGCCGATCAAGGCCTGACCGGATTCCGATAGAGGCCGGTAGTTGTCCCGAGATGAAGCGTGCGCAGCGCGGCAGTATCGTGCGGGCGGCCTTCAGACCCCGGTCATTGTATGAGTTCCGATCGCGAAGACGATCCGCCGATCCTCATCTGCTCAAAATGCAGGCGCCCGATGAAGTTCCTGGCGACACTACCTGGAATAGTCACACTGCCTGCGGAGCACGTCTATTTTTGCGTCCAGTGCCGTCGGGTCGACACGATTCGGCTGAAGTGAGGTGCCGGGGTCGCGCCGGACCTGCTCAAAACACCTCGAAATATTCGCGATGTTCCCAGTCGGTCACCTCAGACAGGAAGCGGTCGATCTCGGCGTTCTTGATGTGGGTGTAGTAGTCGACGAACTCCGCCCCGAGCTTCTCGCGGAAGAACGGGTCGTCCTTGAGCGCTGAGACCGCATCGCGCAAGCTTTTCGGCAATGGCGGCGCCTTGGTCTCGTAGGGCGTGTCGGCCGAGGGGCCGGGATCGAGCTTGCGGTCGACGCCGTCGAGGCCGGAGAGAATCTGCGAGGCCATGTAGAGATAGGGATTGGCCGCGGGCTCACCGATGCGGTTCTCCAGGCGCGTTGAGGCATCACCGGCGCCGCCGAGCACGCGGATCATCACGCCGCGATTGTCGCGGCCCCAGATCGCGCGGTCGGGCGCCAGCGAATAGGAGCGGTAGCGCTTGTAGCCGTTGATGGTGGGCGTGGTGAACAATGTCGAGGCGCGGGCGTGATCGAGCAGGCCGGCGAGGTAGGATTTGCCGAACGCGCTGAGCGGCTCGCCGCCATCCGTCGCCGCTGCCATGAACAGATTGTCGCCGCTCGCGCGCGAGACGATCGACTGATGCAGGTGCCAGCCGCTCGCGAACGCGTTCGGCAGCTTCGGCCGACACATGAAGGTGGCGTGATAACCATGGCGGCGCGCGATCTGTTTCACCGCGCTGCGGAACAGCACCATGTTGTCGGCGGGCTCCAGGCCCTTCTTCGGCTGGAAGGTGAACTCGCACTGGCTGGGGCCGAACTCCACCTCGACCGAGCGCAACGGCAGCCCCAGCGCGACGATGTCGCGGCGCAGGATCTCCAGCACCGGCTCCATCTGATCGAAGCGTTGCTCGGTGAGATATTGATAGCCGTGGCTGAGCAGGCTCACCGAGGGCGGCGTACCGGGCTGGCCTGCGTCTTCCGCGCGCATATGCGGATCGTCGAGCCTGAAGATGTGGAATTCCACCTCGAGCCCCGCGACGAACTCGTGGCCGCGCGTGCCGAGCTCGCCGAGGACGCGCTTGTAGAGCCCGCGCGTCGCGAAAGGCACGGGACGGCCGTCGTTGAAATAAAGGTCGCACAGCACCCAGCCCGTGGTGGGCGCCCACGGCAGCACGCGAAACGTGGTGGGATCGGCGACCATCAGCACGTCGGCCGCGCCCTCCATCTCCTTCATGCCGAAGCCGCCGCCTGCCGTGAACACGGGGAATACCGTGCGATGCGAGGTATCCTTGGCCAGCATGGTGGTGGTGATGGAGCAGCCGCTCTCCAGCGAGGCGATCGCCTCGGATGCGACGATGGTCTTGCCGCGCAGGATGCCGTGCTGGTCGGGGAAGGCGAGGCGGATGACCTCGAGGTTCTTCTCCTCGGCGATGCGGCGCAAGCGCTGAGCTGCGTCCCTCTGCTCATCCGACCACAGCGCATGTCGCGCGACGAAAGTCACTTCATCACTCCCTCAACTGCCGTAGGGTGGGCAAAGCGAAGCGTGCCCACCGTCTCTATCGTTCTCACGGAAAGATGGTGGGCACGGCGCTTTGCGCCTTTGCCCACCCTACGGGGTCCGTGCATGGACGTCACTCCGCCGCCGTCAGCCGGTGCACGTTGTCCGCGATCTCCTTCGGCACCGGCGCGGTCCATGGCGCGCCGCGGCGGCGCTTGACGTCGACTTCCATCCAATAGGTCTCCCAGCCCCGCGTCGGTCCGATGCCGTCCATCGTCGCCGGCCCCTGAATGCTGCGCGCGTTGGCCGCGTCCAGAAACAGCATCGGCCTCTCGCCGCCGGAGACCTTCTCGATCTCCTGCCGCAGCAGGCGGCGATACTGCACGATCGCCTTGTCGGATTGGCCGAGATGCTCCTTGGTACGATCCTGGATCGCGCCCATCGATTCCACCGCCCATTGGTCGTGGACGTTGATGTCGTTGCCCATGCCGGTATAGGTCGCGGTCTGCTGCTCGTGCGGATCGAAACCGTAATCGTTAGCTCGGTTCTTGCGCGATTTGTAGTCGGGCAGCTCGTACAGCTCGAGCCGCTGGTCGCGCATCTTCTGCTTGTCGACCGGGTTCGAATAGCTGGTGAAGATCGCGTACCAATAGCAGTTCTCGTCATCGACCGGCACGTGCCATTGCGTGATCGTCATCTCCGTGCTCATGGGGATGACGAAGCCGTGCGGGAACAGCTGGTTGGTGACGCGCACATGGGTGCGCTCCTCGTCGATCTCGCGCAGCGCGATCAGGCGCAGGCCGTATTCGGTGTGCTCGACATTGATGATCGGGCGGTCGTATTCGCGCAGGATCTTCGTCATCGGCAGATCGCTGCCCGCGGAGGCGCCGCGGAATTGCTTACCATAGGCGGTGGAGGTGTCCTCGTCCTCGAAGAAGCGGTGCAGATAGGAGGCGTGCGCGGGATCGATGCCGACCTCCAGCGCCTGCAGCCAGTTGCAGGCCATGTGGCCCTTGAATGCGAAGGTATGGCTGCTTGGTGCAATGAAGCAGTCGATCTCCGGGAACGCGGGCGGCTCACCCTCGCCGAGATAGGCCCAGAGGATGCCGCTCTTCTCCATGACGGGGTAGGAGCGCTGGCGGATGTTCTGGCAAAGCTTGGAATCCTTCGGCTCGGCCGGCGTCTCGATGCATTGGCCGGTGGCGTCGAACAGCCAGCCATGGAAGGCGCAGCGCAGGCCACCATGCTCGAGCCGTCCGAAGGCGAGGTCGGCGCCGCGATGGGCGCAGTGGCGGTCGATCAGCCCATAGCGCCCGGTCTCGTCGCGGAACAGCACCAGATTCTCGCCGAGCAGCTTGACCGGACGGATCGGCCGCGCCCCCTCCAGCTCGTCGACCAGCGCCGCCGGTTGCCAGTAGCTCCGCATCAGCTTCCCGCATGGATCCTTCGGCCCGGTGCGGGTGATCAGGTCGTTCTGCTCCTGGCTCATCATGGCGGTCGCGTCCTTTTCCGGAGAAGCGTTCTGTTCGCCTATTGAACGAATGGGCGAATTATGACATGAGTTGGAGCGCCAGCAAGTACTATTTTGCAGGATTTTCCCCTGACATGCCCAAGCTGAAGCGGAGTGAGACTGACGAGCGTGCGACGGATTTCGTCGAGGCCCTCGACCGCGGGCTGCGCCTGCTGCAGTGCTTCGGCACCAATGCCGGCCCGATGACGCTGAGCGATCTCGCCCGCGCTGCCGATCTGCCGCGCGCCACCGCCCGGCGCATGCTGTTCACGCTCCAGCGCGGCGGCTTTGTCAGCGGCGATGGCAAACTGTTCTCGCTGACGCCGCATGTGCTGACCCTGGCCGCGTCCTATTTGCGATCCAACCAGCTCGTCACGGTGCTGCAACCGGTGCTCGATCGCGTTGCGACGGCGGCGAATGAAATCTCCTCGCTGGCCGCGCTCGACCGCGACGAGGTCGTGTTCATCGCCCGCAGCAGTCCGGCGCGCATGTTCTCCGGCGGTCTCGAGATCGGCTACCGCCTGCCGTCCTTCTGCACCTCGGTCGGCCGCGCCATGCTCGGCCAGCTCGACGACGCCGATCTCGCTGCCCGGCTGAAGACGATGAAACGGGAGGCGCTGACGCCGCAGACGGTGACCGATCCGAAGGCGCTGCTCGCGCGCATCGCTGCCGACCGGGCCCAGGGCTATTCGCTGGTCGACCGCGAGGCCGAGCCGCATTTCCGCTCGATCTCGGTCCCCGTCCGCCGCTACGACGGCGTGATCGTCGCCGCCATCAACATGGGCGCGCATGTCGACCGCGTGCCGGCGCAGGAGCTGATCGACCGCTTCCTGCCGCTGTTGCGGGACGGTGCGGAGGCGGTGCGTTCGCAGCTTCTGTAGCTGCTCCCGCCGCCTCGAAACCGGTGCTATAATTGTCGTGAACACAAGAGAACAGGGAGGACACCATGAACCACACCATGGTTCCCAGTGATCGCGTGGAGCACGTCGCCGTCTACGGACGCGACGGCACGAAGCTCGGCACGATCGAGCGACTGATGCTCGACAAGATGAGCGGAACGGTCGCCTATGCCGTGATCAAGACCGGCGGGCTGCTCGGTACACGTCACCATTATCCGCTGCAGTGGAGCGCGCTGAAATACGATCCGGCACGGCAGGCGTTCCAGATCGAGCAGACGCTGGACGAACTCAGCAGCGGCCCGTGCGAGTTCGATGGCGACGCGTTCGACTGGGGCGACCGCTCGCGGCCCTACCCGCATCCGAATTACTGGTCGATCTAGCGGGGAAACGGTCGGCCAGCGCGCATTCTCGGCCCGGATGCGGCTGGCTCAAGCGGCGCCCGAGCGTTGTCCGACGCGAGCGCCCGCTAGCCGGAAAGCGGCTGCTCGCCGACTTTGGGCCAATAGGTGCCAAAGCTCCAGAGCCCGCCCTCCGGATCGCGCGCGGCGAAATCGCGGCTGCCGTAATCGGTCGTGTAGGGCTCCATCTCGATCTGCGCCCCGGCGGCCTTGACCTTTTGATAGAGCGCGTCGGGCTCATCAACAGCGAGATAGACGGCATCCGTCCGCCGGCCGCCGATGTCGCCAACCTGTTTGCCGTAGGCGTCGTCGCGATGCGCGCCCAGCATGAGGATCGACGATCCGAACGCCAGCTCGGCGTGAACGACCGTGCCCTCCTTGCGGTACACCACGCGTTCGGTGAAGCCGAGAACGTTCTTCAGCCAGGCGATCATCGCCTCCGTATCCTTGCAGCGCATGGTGTTGAAGAGGCGCGGCGCTTCATAAACGTTCGGCGGGTTCATGACACTCTCCAAGCTCGTTGCAAGTCCGGTGCAAGTCCTTGTCTGTTGCGAAACCGACCCTAGTTCGGATCAAGCCAGCCGGCTTGAACAAATGGGACCTGGCCGTGTCTCGCCCCGCGTGGCGCTAGCCTCCGCCGTCGCGCATCAGTCGTGGATCGATGACATCGAGCCGCGCGGCCCATCCGGTCGGTGTCTCTCCGCTGAAGATGCGGAAATCGCGCGCAAGATGTGCCTGGTCGGCATAGCCGGCCTCCGCGGCAATGGCCGCCCAGCCGCCTGCGCCGTCGGTCCGGGCCAGGATGCAAGCTCGATGAAAGCGCAGCATCTGGGCCAGCGTCTTTGGCGGAACGCCAATCTCGTGGTGGAAGCGGCGCGTGAGATGCTTGCGGCTCCAGCCGATGTCGGAGGCAATGTCGGCGATTCTGACCGCGCCCGCGCCTCGCCAGAGCGTCTGCAACGCGAAAGCGATCTCAGGCGAGGGCTCATGCACGGCGTGGCGAAGCACGAAGTCTTCCACGATCTCGAATCGTCGCTGCCAGCCGGTCGCCTCGGCCACCCTCGCGCGGAGGTCGCTACCGTGCCGCCCCCAAATGTCGTCGAGTCCGACGATCCGTGCGGTCAGATCGGGCACGGCTCCTCCGAAGAAACGATACGCCCCGAGCGGCGTGAAATCGACCTGAACGCATTCGGCGTGTCCGTCGGATTCGATAACGACCGGTCCGGGAAACAGACCCGCCGCGAAACTCGGCCGCGCATCGGCGGTGTCCGGTTGGTGTCCGAGTGCAATACGGAAGGGCGTTCCCAAATTCACCAGCAGAGGCAGTGTAAGCGGCGCGGCGTGCCGGAAGGCGGCCAGGCCGATGCCGCGCTCGCGGTAGAACGAAATGCTGGAGACCAGGCGCGCAAGGGGCGGCGAGGGCGGTCGACGAACGACATCGGGAGGCGCGTCCATCGCACGCTACCTTTCGTCCGCCTCGCGCTCCACCGCCTTGTAGAGCACGCCTGCCATCTCGCGTGTGCTCGCGTCCGCGCGCACCGTGTCACGGAGGATCTCGGTCATGTCTGGAGCTTAGCAGGCGATCGCGGCGGAACTCAAATGACCCGGTGCAGGGTACGTGATACGCCGTCGAACTGCGCCAAAGGCGGCCCTGTCACGGCCGGTTGCGCATCCAATCCGCAAGGCTCGACAGTGCCTTGTCGAGATCCTGCCGTGCGGCGGCATCGGTGATCGTCTGCTCCATCGCGCCGCGCATGCACAGCATCCACGCGTCGCGCTCGGCGTCTCCAATGGAAAATCCGAAATGGCGCTGGCGGAGCCGCGGATGGCCTTTCTCGGGCGTATAGAGCCGCGGGCCGCCGGTCCATTCGGTGAGATAGCGCTTCAGCACGTCCCTGATCAGGCTGAGGTCGTCCGCATGCATGGCGCGGATGATCTTCGCCTCCGGCAGCGAGTCCATGCGGTCGTAGAAGCGGTCAACGAGGGCGCCGATCGTGGCGCGGCCGCCGATCCGCTCGAACATGGAAATTGCGGTGGTCGTGTCGGTCATTCTCTACAGCGCCACGCTCCGCAGCCCGAAGCTGCGGGCCTCGTTCTGCAGCACCGGCCGCACCGCATCGATCAGGCGCGCGGCGGCGGCGTCGACCGACAGCCCCGCCGTATCCACCACCGCGGTTGCGCGCGAATACAGCGGCTCGCGGCTGAGCAGGATGTTGCGCAGCTCCGTCATCGCCGAGCGATCATCCGCCATCGGCCGCAGGTCGCCCTGGCGGCGCACGCGCGCCATGTGCTCCTCCGGCTCGGCCTTCAGCCAGATCGTGTAGAACGAGCTCAGGACCTGGTCGAAGGTCAGGGGCTCGGAGACGATGCCGCCGCCGGTTGCCAGCACCATCAGCTCGTTGCGCGCCAGCAGCTGTTGCAGCGCCGCCTGCTCCATGCGGCGAAAGCCTTCCTGGCCGTAGAGCGCGATGATCTCCGCGACCGAAAGGCCGTTCTGCTGCTCGACCTCCTTGTTGAGCTCGACAAAGCTCCAGCCGATCTTCTTCGCCAGCATCCGCCCAAGTGTCGACTTGCCGGCGCCACGCAGGCCGATCAGCGCGATGCCGCAGAATGGCGCGCGCCGCGGCGCGGAGGCGCTGCCTCCGGTGAGCAGATCCTTTGCTTGCGCGATCTGGCTGGGAGTCGCCTTGCGCAAGAGGTCGCGAAACATCTGCCAGTCCGGCGTCGGATCGGCGCTAGGCAGCAGGTCTTCGAGATGCGCGCCCATCGCGTCGGAGACGCGGCGCAGCAGCACGATCGAGACATTGCCCTTGCCGCTTTCGAGCTGCGCGATGTAGCGCTCCGAGATTCCCGACACCTTGGCGAGCACTTTGCGCGACATGCCGCGCAGCGCGCGCATGGTGCGCACACGTTGGCCGAGCTGTTCGAGGAAGCGGGATTCGGCGTCGGGACTTTCGGTCATGAGCCTTCTTTACAGGTGTCCTGCGGCGCGATTTAATGAAACATAGTGCCTGCTGGCATTGACAGCAAGCCGCCGTGGTGTCTTTCTATGAATTATAATTCTAAATTCGGGAGAGATGTCCGTGAGCGAGGGATCCTACAACGCGGTGACCTGGCTGCTCGACCGTAACGTCGAGGAGGGCAGGGGCAGCAAGCTCGCCTTCGATGACACCGTCTCGCGGCTCACCTATGGCGAGCTCCAGCAACAGACCCGGCGCGCCGCCAACATGCTGCGCCGGCTCGGCGTCCGCCGCGAGGAGCGCGTGGCGATGATCATGCTCGATACGGTCGATTTCCCGATCGTGTTCCTGGGCGCGATCCGCGCCGGCATCGTGCCGGTGCCGCTCAACACGCTGCTGACCGCGGACCAATACGCCTACATCCTCGCCGACTGCCGCGCGCGCGTGCTGTTCGTGTCCGAAGCGCTCTATCCCGTCATCAAGGACGTGGTCGGCCGCATGCCCGATCTCGAGCATGTCGTGGTCTCCGGCGCCAAGCAGAACGGCCACAAGCAGCTTGCCGAAGAGCTCGCCGGCGAGAGCGACCAGTTCACCACCGCCGCGACGCATCCGGACGAGCCGGCGTTCTGGCTGTATTCGTCGGGGTCAACGGGCATGCCCAAGGGCGTGCGCCATATCCATTCCAATTTGCAGGCGACCGCCGACACCTACGCAAAACAGGTGCTCGGCATTCGCGAGAGCGACGTGTGTCTCTCCGCGGCGAAATTGTTCTTCGCCTATGGCCTCGGCAATGCGCTGACCTTTCCGATGTCGGTCGGCGCCAGCGTGATCCTCAACAGCGAGCGGCCGACGCCGGCGCGCATGTTCGATCTGATGAACCGCTACAATCCCTCGATCTTCTACGGCGTGCCGACGCTGTTCGCGGCGATGCTCAACGACGAGACGATGAAGAGCGAGCGCGGCGGCAAGGCGTTGCGCATCTGCACCTCCGCCGGCGAGGCGCTGCCGGAATCCGTCGGCAACAGCTGGAAGGCGCGCTTTAACGTCGACATTCTCGACGGCGTCGGCTCGACCGAGCTGTTGCACATTTTTCTGTCGAATGCGCCCGGCGATATCAAATACGGTTCGTCCGGCAAGCCGGTGCCAGGCTATGCGGTGCGGCTCGTCAACGAAGCCGGGCAGGATGTTGCCGACGGCGAGGTCGGCGAGCTCCTGGTCGATGCGCCCTCCGCCGGCGAAGGCTACTGGAACCAGCGTCACAAGAGCCGCCGCACCTTCGAGGGGCCATGGACCCGCACCGGCGACAAATATGTCCGTGACGCGGATGGCCGCTACACCTTCTGCGGCCGGGCCGACGACATGTTCAAGGTCTCCGGCATCTGGGTCTCGCCGTTCGAAGTGGAGAGTGCGCTGATCACGCATCCGGCGGTGCTGGAAGCTGCCGTCGTGCCCGAGGCCGATCCGGAAGGACTCCTAAAGCCCAAGGCCTTCGTCGTGCTGCGCCCCGGCGCCAGGACGACGGATTTGCAGGAGATGCTCAAGGAGCACGTCAAGCAGAAGATCGGCCCCTGGAAATATCCGCGCTGGATCGACGTGGTGGACTCGCTGCCGAAGACCGCGACCGGCAAGATCCAGCGGTTCAAGCTGCGGGAAGGGGCGCATTGAGCGTGTGGCGCTTGCTTACCCTCCCCTGGAGGGGGAGGGTCGGCACGCGATCGAGCGTAGCGAGACGCGTGACGGGGTGCGGTGATCTCTCCTCACGGGCACTGCATCTGCGGAGAGGCTGCCACCCCACCCCGCCTCACATCTCGCTGCGCTCGCTGTGAATCGACCCTCCCCCTCCAGGGAGGGTGAGCATCTCGGCATTTGGCTAGGAATGGGAATTCGACCATGACCAATCTCACCCCCACCGGCTTCCTCGACATCGGCGGCGCCAGCCTCGAATACAAATGGCTCGCGCCGCAATCGGCCGACGCGCCCACCATCGTGATGCTGCATGAAGGTCTCGGCTCCGCCGGCCTCTGGGGTGATTTTCCCGAGAAGCTGCAGCAGGCCACGGGTGCGGGCATCTTCGCCTATTCGCGCGCAGGCTACGGGCAGTCCAGCCCGGTCGCGCTGCCGCGGCCGCTCGACTACATGCATCGCGAGGCCCTGGACGTGCTGCCGAAGCTGCTCGATGCGATTCAGTTCAAGCGCGGCCTTCTGCTCGGCCATTCCGATGGTGCCTCGATCGCCACCATCTATGCCGGGGCGCATCAGGATCATCGCCTCAACGGCCTCGTGCTGATCGCGCCGCATTTCATCGTCGAGGACATCTCGATCAAATCGATCGCCGCGATCAAGACGACGTTCGAGACCACGGACCTCAGGTCAAAGCTCGCGCGCTGGCACAAGGACGTCGACAACGCCTTCCAGGGCTGGAACGGCGCCTGGCTCGATCCGAAATTCCGCGATTGGGATATCTCCGAATACCTCGCCTACATCCGCGTGCCCGTCCTGATCGTGCAGGGCGCAGATGATCAATATGGGACGCTGCGCCAGGCCGAGATCGCGCAGGAGGAATGTTACTGCCCGGTCGACCTGAAAGTCTTTGCCGGCGCGGCGCATTCTCCGCATCGCGAGGCCCCGGGGCCCACCCTCGATGCCATCACGCAGTTCGCAAAGGCCGCCTTGCGGGACGATCCAGGGCTTCAGGCCGCATGAGGCGCATGTGGTCAAGATGAAGCAAAGTGCATGTGAGTCCGAGATTCGGGCTAGACTAACTGGGCAAGATGCACTATTGTGCATCTAACGCTCGAAATGCATAACCAAGCTTAAGGGTGGCTCATGGCCGGGGAAGATCGGCGCCTCGCAGGCGGCGCGACATTCATCGATTTCCAGACCGAACCGTCCCGCTACAAGCATTGGAAGCTCGCGGTCGAGGGCGACGTCGCGACGTTGACCATGGACGTCGACGAGAATGGCGGCCTGTTCGAGGGCTATTTGCTCAAGCTCAATTCCTACGATCTCGGCGTCGACATCGAGCTGGCCGACGCGATCCAGCGCCTGCGCTTCGAGCATCCCGAGGTGAAGGTCGTCCTGCTGCGCTCGGCCAAGAACCGCGTGTTCTGCGCCGGGGCCAACATCCGCATGCTCGCGGGCTCGACCCATGCGCATAAGGTCAATTTCTGCAAGTTCACCAACGAGACCCGCAACGGCATGGAAGACTCTTCGGAGAATTCCGGCCAGCGTTTCATCACCGTCGTGAACGGCTCCGCCGCCGGCGGGGGCTATGAGCTGGCGCTCGCGACCGATCACATCATCCTCGCCGACGATGGCTCGTCTGCCGTGGCGCTGCCCGAGGTGCCGCTGCTCGCGGTGCTGCCGGGCACCGGCGGTCTGACCCGCGTCGTCGACAAGCGCAAGGTGCGCCGCGATCACGCCGATGTCTTCTGCACCATCGAGGAAGGCGTCAAGGGCAAGCGCGCCGTGCAATGGCGCCTCGTCGACGAGATCGCGCCGAACTCCAAGCTCGAGGCCAAGATCGCCGAGCGCGCCAAGGAGTTTGCGGCCGCTTCGAAACGCAAGGGCAGCGGCAAGGGCATCGCGCTGACGCCGCTCAGGCGCCTGATCGACGAGAACAGCATCCGTTACGGCCTCGTCACCGTCGACATCGATCGCACCGCCCGTATCGCCACCATCTCGATCAAGGCCCCGGAGACCGCGCCGCCCGCCGACATCGACGGCATGATGGCGCAAGGCGCCTCGTTCTGGCCGCTGCAAGTGGCGCGCGAGCTCGACGACGCCATCCTGCATCTGCGCATCAACGAGCTCGAGATCGCGATGCTGGTGTTCAAGAGCCATGGCGACCGCGCCCATGTGCTCGCCAGCGATGCTTTCCTCGAAGCCAACAAGGCGCATTGGCTGGTCAACGAGATCAGGCATTACTGGAAGCGCGTGCTCAAGCGCGTCGACGTCACCTCGCGCACGCTGGTGACGCTGGTCGAGCCCGGCTCCTGCTTTGCCGGCACGCTCGCCGAGTTCGTCTTCGCCGCCGACCGCTCCTACATGCTGATCGGCACGCGCCAGGGCGACAATCGCCCGCCGCCCTCGATCGAGCTGTCCGCCATGAATTTCGGCCCGTATCCGATGAGCCACGGCCTGACGCGGCTGCAATCGCGCTTCCAGGCCGATCCGTCCGATCTTGAACGCGCGGAAGCAACGCTTGGCACCAGCCTCGATGCCGAGCAGGCCGAAGAGCTCGGCCTCGTCACCTTCGCGCTCGACGACATCGACTGGGACGACGAGGTTCGTGTGTTTCTCGAGGAGCGCGCCAGCTTCTCGCCCGACAGCCTCACCGGCATGGAAGCGAGCCTGCGCTTCGTCGGCCCCGAGACGATGGAATCGAAGATCTTCGCCCGCCTCACGGCCTGGCAGAACTGGATCTTCCAGCGCCCGAACGCCGTCGGCGAGGAAGGCGCGCTGCGCCGTTATGGCAGTGGCCAGAAGCCGAAATTCGATATGACGCGGGTTTGATGACGATCGTGTCCCGGGCGCGGCGCAGCACGAAGTGATGCGACGCAGAACGGGGACCCACACGGACCGAACAATGGGTCCCGGCTCTGCAGCACACCGCTTCGCGGCTAGCGCAGCGTCCGGGACACGGGACAGACCAAGGAGCACGGCCATGAACATGAACATCATGAACGTCGACTACTCGACCAAGATTCCCAACAACGTGAATCTCGCCGAAGACCGCCAGGTGCTGAAAGCGCTGGAAGGCTGGCATCCCGGCTACATGGATTGGTGGAGCGACATGGGGCCGGAAGGCTTCCAGGAATCGCTGGTCTATTTGCGCACGGCGTACTCGGTCGATCCGCGTGGCTGGGCCAAGTTCGATTACGTCCGCATGCCCGAATATCGCTGGGGCATTCTCCTTGCGCCGCAGGAAGAGAACCGCGTCGTGCCGTTCGGCGAGCATTATGGCGAGCCGGCCTGGCAGGAAGTCCCGGGCGAGCATCGTGCCATGCTGCGCCGCCTGATCGTGATCCAGGGCGACACCGAGCCGGCCTCGGTCGAGCAGCAGCGCCATCTCGGCAAGACCGCGCCCTCGCTCTACGACATGCGCAATTTGTTCCAGGTCAATGTCGAGGAAGGCCGCCATCTCTGGGCGATGGTCTACCTGCTGCAGAAATATTTCGGCCGCGACGGTCGCGAGGAAGCCGACGATCTGTTGCGCCGCCGCTCCGGCGATGCCGACGCGCCGCGCATGCTGGGCGCCTTCAACGAGGCGACGCCGGACTGGCTGTCCTTCTTCATGTTCACCTATTTCACCGACCGCGACGGCAAGATGCAGCTGCACAGCCTCGCTCAATCGGGCTTCGATCCGCTGTCGCGCACCTGCCGCTTCATGCTGACCGAAGAGGCGCACCACATGTTCGTCGGCGAGACCGGCATCACCCGCGTCGTGCAGCGCACCTGCGATGCGATGAAGGAAGCCGGCATCACCGATCCCACGGACATCGCGAAGGTCCGCGCGCTCGGCGTGATCGATCTTCCGACCATCCAGAAGAAGCTGAACCTGCACTACACGCTCTCGCTCGACCTGTTCGGCTCCGAAGTCTCGACCAACGCGGCCAACGCCTTCAACGCCGGCATCAAGGGCCGCTATCACGAGACCCAGATCGACGACGATCACCAGCTCAAGAACTCGACCTATCCGGTGCTCAAGCTGATCAACGGCGAGGTCAAGCTGGTCGATGAGCCGGCGCTGACCGCGCTCAACATGCGCCTGCGCGACGATTACAGCCAGGATTGCGTCAAGGGCATGCTGCGCTGGAACAAGGTGATCTCGACCGCGGGCTACGACTTCAAGCTGACCTTGCCCAACGTGGCCTTCCACCGCCACATCGGCGAGTTCAAGGACGTGCACGCGACGCCCGACGGCATCCTGATCGACGATGCCACCTGGGCCAAGCGCAAGGACGAATGGCTGCCGTCGGCCAGCGATGGCGACTTCATCACGTCATTGATGCAGCCCGTCACCGAGATCGGCCAGTTCGCCTCCTGGATCTCGCCGCCGAAGGTCGGCATCGACAACAAGCCCGGCGATTTCGAATACGTGAAGATCGAGTCGTAACGGCTGGTAGCGAGATGCGATGGCCGCGCCACGCACTCACTGTCATCGCCCGGCTTTGACCGGGCGATCCAGTATTCCAGAGACTGTCGTGATAGAGCCGCGAGGCGGCGGCGTACTGGATGCCCCGGTCAAGCCGGGGCATGACAGCGGAGTATGAGGCGAGAGCGGAGTACCAATCGCCTCCTTCAGCTATCCCACCCGCTGCCCTTGATCCCCGCATTCGCATAGACGATGCCGCCGTCGACCGCGATGGTCGCGCCGACCACGTAATCGCCGGCGCGCGAGGCGAGGTAGATCGCGGCGCCCGCCATGTCCTCATCGGTGCCGATGCGGCCCGCAGGCACGCGCGTTGCGACCTCGTCGCCGTGATCGCGCGCGGCGCGGTTCATGTCGGATTTGAATGGCCCCGGCGCGATGGCGCTGACCACGACATGGTCGGGGATCAGCTTCACCGCCATGCGCCGGGTCAGATGGATCAGCCCGGCCTTGCTCGCGGCGTAGGAATAGGTCTCCATCGGATTGACGAAGATGCCGTCGATCGAGGCGATGTTGATCACTTTCGCCGGCCGCGCCGCGCTTGCCGCCGCGCGCAAGGGACCGGCCAGTGCCTTGGTCAGGAAGAACGGCGCCTTGACGTTGAGGTTCATCACCTTGTCCCAGCCGCTCTCCGGGAATTCGTCGAACTCGGCGCCCCAGGCCGCGCCGGCATTGTTGACGAGGATGTCGAGCCGGGGCTCCAGCCTGATGATCTCGCCGGCGAGCCTGTCGCAGCCTTCGATGCTCGAAATGTCGATCGGCAGCGCGATGCATTCGCCGTCATATTGCGCGCTGAGCTCTTGCGCGGCTGCCTCGCAAGGCCCGGCCTTGCGCGCGGTGATGTAGACCTTCGCCGCGCCCGCGCTGAGAAATCCCGCCGCGATCATCCTGCCGATGCCGCGCGAGCCGCCGGTCACCAGCGCGATGCGGCCTTGGAGCGAGAACAAATCGTTGAACATGCGTTCCTCCCTTGGTTGCCGCTGGTTGTGGGCGGAGCGGGAAGGGGAGTCAAGGAAGGCGCGGTTGTCCTCACGCGTGCAGAATGAGGCCTACGCCGCCGCGATGCGGCGGAAACCGTTCCACATCGCGGTCGCGGCGCCCGAGGTCAGCACCGGCAGGATCCGCGCGTCCTGATAATTGCCGTTGAGCGAGACGCGGGGCAGCGCGGTCATGTGGTCGGCGTTCTCCGCGAACAGCATGCCGGGCCGTGTCGTCACCGCGGTCTTGAAGCCGGCGGATGCGGCAAGGGCGAATTCGCGCGCGCCCGCGGCGTCGCGGTCGCCATAGGGATAGGCGAGGTGCAGCACGGGGCGCTCCAGCACCTGCTCGATCCGCGCGCGGCTCGTGGCCATCTCCTGCGCGGCGATGTCTTCCGCCTGCTTGGCGAGATTGCAATGGCTGACGCTATGCGCGCCGATCGTGACCAGCGGATCGGCGGCAAAGGATTTCAGCTCGGCCCAGGACAGGCAGAGGTTCCGGCACAGCGCTTCCATGTCGACGCCGCAGGCCGTGCACAGCGCTCCGATCTCGCGCGCAAGATCGTGTTCGCCCGGCAGCGCGCGCAGCCAGTCGTGCAGGCGGTCGAACGCCGCCTGCTTCGCCGCTAGCGTGGTCGCATCGAGCCGCAGCACGGAATTGCCGATCCGGAGGTCGATCTGCTCGGTCTTGGCGATCACGGCCTCCAGCGCCGTCCACCACAATCGCCCGGTGCCGTCGGCAAAATCGCTCGCGACATAGACCGCCAGCGGCGCGTCAAATTCGCGCAGCACCGGCAGGGCGTAATGCAGATTGTCGCGATAACCGTCGTCGAGGGTGAAGGCGGCGAAGCGGCGGTCGAACCGGCCTTCCACCAGCCGCTCATGCAGCTCGTCCATGCTGACGATGTCGATGTCGCGCGAGCGCAAATGGCACAGCGTGGCGCGCAGGAATTCTGGGGTGACCTCGAGATGCCGGTTCGGCTGGAACGCGGCCTCGCGCGCCGGCCGCACGTGGTGCAGCATGAAAATGGCGCCGACGCCCGACAAAAGCGGGCGCAACAGGTGGTGCGCCCCGCTGAAATAGAGAGCTCCCAGCCCGGCGCGGATGACGTTGTTACGCAGTTGTTTCATGACCGGGTGGGGGACTTTGGCATTCCGCTCTCAACTTACGGAAGAACCCTTGAAGAAAAAGTTATTCCAATTGTCCCACCCGGGCCTTCGGAACAGTGCCATTTCCGGTTTGACAGCCTGCCAAGGGTTTGTTTTGTCTCCGTTTCCAGAGTTCGGGTCGTCGAATGCAGAAGCTTTTCTCGTGGGCCGGTAAATGGTGGCCGGGGCTCATCCCCCTTGCCGTCATGTGGGGATTTGCGGCCTGGAATAACACCTTACCGGTCGAGGCCGATCTGTCGGCCCGCAGCTCGGCTGCGCTGAAGGACACCGTTCTGGACAAGACCCGGATCGCGGTCGACGGCCGCGACGTCAGCCTGGCCGCGGACGCCTTCTCCGAGGAGGGGCGCCGCGACGCGGTGATGGCGGTCGAAATCGTGCCCGGCGTGCGGCTGGTCGACGACCGGACCCGCCTCGTTCCTGAGGCCAAGCCCTTCGTCTGGAACGCCGAGCGCGACGTGGTGCGGGTGACGCTGTCGGGCTCCGCGCCGCTGCCGTCGATGAAGGGTCGGCTGACCGAGGCGGCCCGAAAGGAAGTCGGCGGCGTCGAGGTCGCCGATCAGATGGGGCTGGCGCGCGGGGCGCCACCGCGGTTCGAGGCCGCCGCGATGCTGCTGCTCGATCAGATCGGCAAGCTGAAGGACGGCAAGATCACCATCACGGACACCAAGGTCAACCTGTCGGGCATGGCGCGCGAGCTCGGCGGCCGTGAGGCGATCGCGGCCGCGCTGAAGAACCTGCCCGAGGGCTTTTCGATCGCCGCCAACGAGATCAAGGCGCCGCCCTACATCTTCCAGGCCTACAAGGATCCGGTGGCCGCGACGGTGACGCTCACCGGCTACGTTCCTGACAACAACGTCCACGCCGCAATTGCCACCAGCGCCTCGCGAAAGTTCTTCACCGAAAAGGTCGTCGACAATCTCAAGGCCAGCATCGGCGCACCCGGCTCCTTCAACACGGCCGTCGTCGCCGCGCTCGGCGCGCTGTCGCGGCTGTCGACCGGAACGCTCGTCGTCTCCGACCGCGAGGTGAAGCTCTCGGGCGATGCGCTCTACGAGGGCGCCGCCAACGAGATCCGCGCAGGCCTCGGCAAGGACTTCCCGAAGAACTGGCAATACAAGCCGGAGATCACGGTGAAGCCCGCCGCAGGCCCGGTCGACGGCACCGTGTGCCAGCAATTGTTCACGGAGCTCCTGACCAAGGGCAAGATCCGCTTCGCGAACAAGCGCGCGGACATCGATCCTGACTCGGCCGGCATCCTCGATCGTCTCATCGAGACGGCGCTGCGCTGCCCCACCACCAATATCGAGGTCGCCGGACACACCGACGCCGATGGCGAGGATGCCTTCAACCAGGCTCTCTCGGAAAAGCGCGCTCAAGCAGTGATCGACTATCTGGTCAGGGCGGGCCTGCCGGCCAGCCGCTTCACCGCGGTCGGCCATGGCAGCGCGCAGCCCGTCGCCGGCAACGACACCGATGAAGGCAAGGCGCAGAACCGCCGCATCGAATTTCTGGTGAGGTGACGATGCCCTATCTCGTCTCGTTCCATCTGGGCTGGCTGATCGGCTCGCTGCTGCTGGGCTTCTGCATGGGCTGGATCTCGGTGGTCCAGCGCGGCAACGGCACTTCGAAGGTGACCGCGCGCTGGCTCGCCGTGCTTGCCGCCGCCCTGGTCGCAGCCTCCCTAGCCCATGTGGTCCCCGGCCGCTTCGGTTACTGGCTCGACCTCGGCCTGATCATGTTCGCCTGTTACCTGGTCGGCTGCACCATCGGCGCCTGGCTGCGCGATCGCGTGGTCGCGCGCAGCATGCGGGCAGGCTGAAGCCCCGCCGCCGAGCGCCCTTTCTCCCCCAGCGAGGTCATGAAGAGTCGGGAAAGGCTGTGCTTGACAATAATACGTACGTACGTATTATTTGCTCATGCCTAAGCCCTCGCTCAAAGATGCCATCCTCGACGCCGGCCTCAAGGTCATGTTCCGGACCGGCTATCACGGCACCAGCGTCCGCGATGTCACCGCCGCGGCGGGCGCCCCGCAGGGGTCCTTCACCAATCATTTTCGCTCCAAGGAAGCATTCGCTTCGGAGGTGCTCGATCGATATTTCGAGATCACGAAGGGATTGGTCGCGGAGGCCCTTAAAGACGCCTCGCTGACGCCGCGGGCGCGGCTTAAACGCTATCTCGACATCATCACCGGCCGCCTCGAAGCCGACGGCTACGGACGCGGCTGCCTCATCGGCGATCTCAGTCTGGAAGCGGCCGGCAGCAGCGAACTGCTGCGCAACCGCCTCGCCGAAATTTTTGCCGAGTGGCGCATGCCGTTCGCGGCCTGCATCAGCGAGGCGCAGGAAAACGGCGAGATCGATTCCGAATTCGAGCCCGAGGAGCTTGCCGACTTCCTGCTCGCGTCCTGGCAGGGCGCGATCCTGCGCATGAAGGTCGACCGCGCGCCCCGCGCGCTCGAGCGATTCAAGACCATCGCCTTCAAGACCGTCTTCAAGGAGCCGACATGAGCCAGCAAGCCGAGATTCAGATCCGCAGCGCCGCCGTGCTGGGAAGCACGATGGCTTATCGCGAGACGGGCGCGAAGGATGCGCCGGTCGCGCTCTTTCTTCACGGCAATCCGACGTCGTCCCATATATGGCGAAACATCCTGCCGCTGGTGGCGCCGGTGGCGCATTGCATCGCGCCCGATCTCATCGGCTTCGGCCGGTCCGGCAAACCCGATATCGCCTATCGCTTCTTCGATCACGTCCGCTATCTCGACGCGTTGATCGAAGAGCTCGGAATCAATTCGGCCTATCTCGTTGCGCAGGATTGGGGCACGGCGCTCGCATTTCACCTGGCGGCGCGCCGGCCGGCGTTCGTGCGCGGGCTCGCCTTCATGGAGTTCATCCGGCCGATGCCGACCTGGCAGAATTTCCACCAGGCGGAAGCTGCGCGCGAAACTTTCCGAAAATTCAGGACGGAAGGCGAGGGGGAGGCCATGGTCCTCGAGGCGAACGCCTTCGTCGAACGCGTGCTGCCCGGCGGCATCATGCGAAGTTTGAGCGAAGACGAGATGGCGCCTTATCGCCAGCCTTTTCCGACGCCGGACAGCCGCCGGCCCGTTCTTGCATTCCCGCGTGAATTGCCGATCGCCGGCGAGCCCGCCGATGTCTATCACGCGCTGCAATCGGCTCATGCGTCGCTGAAAGCGTCCGCCTATCCGAAGCTGCTGTTCGCGGGCGAGCCGGGCGCCGTCGTCGCTCCCGCATTTGCCGAGACGTTCGCGGCCTCGCTGCAGCACTGCGCGCTCGTCCGCCTCGGGCCCGGTCGACACTACCTCCAGGAGGATCATCCCGATGCGATCGGCCGTTCCGTGGCCGGCTGGATCGCCGGTATCGAAGCTGTGCGTCCGCAGCTTGCGGCCTGAAGGAGGATGAGATGTCCGACGTGACCATCATCTATTGCCGGCCGTGTGGATATGAGAAGCGCGCCAAGGAGGCGGCCGCGGCGCTGCGCCGGCAGCTGGGGTTGGAATCGGATCTCGTCCCCGGCAAGGGCGGCGTTTTCCAGGTGAAGCTCGGCGACCGGATTGTCGCCAGCCGCAGCAAAGGCCATTTTCCTGACGACGACGAAATCGTGGCGGCCGTCAATGCCGCCCGGGACTGAGCCGGGGAGGCTTTTGCGATGTCGATTGTCTGGTCCGACGATCTCGCCGGTGTCGACTGGGATGAACTGTCCGCGCTCTACCGCATCGCCCCGCTCGGCACCAAGACACCGGCCGATCTCGCGCTCGTGTTTGGCAACTGCATGTTTCGAACCTTCGCTCATGAGCAGGGGCGCCTCGTCGGCGCAGGCCGCGTACTCGCCGATGGCCGCGACTGCGCCTATCTCTGTGATGTCGCAGTGCACCCGGATCATCAGGGGCGGGGGCTCGGCCGCGACATGATCGAACGTCTGCTTGCGCGTTGCCGCGGCCATCGCAAGATCATCCTCTACGCCGTGCCGGGCAAGGAAGGCTTTTACGAACACCTGGGCTTCAGGCGGATGACCACGGCCATGGCGATCTTCGAGGATCAGGCCGGCGCCTATGGCCGCGGCTATTTGACCGCGCCTTGAGTGCGGTCTGGAGCCCGCGACCTTCCGGCGCATCGGAAAATCCGGGAACGATGCCGGGATTGCCCCCTCTTTCAACAGGCGGGCGGGCCCCATAGATTGACGTCGGCTTAAGGCGTGACGGAACATTGTGCGGCCGAAATCATCAAAACTTCATGGCCCCTGCGCAGGATCGCCATGGAGATTCGCGCCAGGCCTTGCCGCCGAAAGCGCCAACCCCTGCACCGGGAGCCGCTACCCTGCCTAAAATATTGAAGGCACGCGTTTTTGTTCGAATTGCCGAATTCCACTTCGGCCGAAAACGCGCTAGTGGAGGGGCAGGGGGCATGCGCGATGCCGGCGCCGGCAGCGCGGGTTCGTTGAATGCCTGCGCGTCCGCCTGTCCGCCGGCCACCCTGGCCGTTGAAGCGTTGTTCGAGGTCTAGATGCTGGAAGCCATACGCAGGGTGACGACGTTTCTGCGCCAGAAGCAAATCCTGCATAAGCTTGGAGTTGTGATCAGCATCGCGGTCATCGGCATCGCTTGCTATGTGCTCTACCACATGCTGCGGGGCATCGATTTCAACGAGGTCCTCGAAGCGATCAAGAGTACCGAACCGAGCCAGATTGCGATGGCGGCGCTGTTCGTCGCTGCGGGCTATTTCACGCTGACCTTCTACGACCTCTTCGCCACGCGCGCGATCGGCCATGCCCACGTGCCCTATCGCATCAACGCGCTCGCGGCCTTTACCAGCTATTCGATCGGCCACAATGTCGGCGCATCCGTCTTCACTGGCGGTGCGGTGCGCTACCGCATCTATTCGGCCTACGGGCTGAACGCGATCGACGTCGCAAAGATCTGTTTTCTCGCCGGCCTGACCTTCTGGCTGGGCAATGCCGCCGTGCTCGGCCTCGGCATCTCCTACCATCCGGAGGCGGCGGCCTCGATCGACCAGCTGCCGGCCTGGCTGAACCGGACGCTGGCGCTGATGATCATCGTGGCGCTGATCGGCTATGTGGTCTGGGTCTGGACCCAGCCGCGGGTGGTCGGCCGCGGCCCCTGGACCGTCGTGCTGCCGGGCGGCCCGCTGACGCTGCTCCAGATCGCGATCGGCATCGTCGATCTCGGCTTCTGCGCGCTGGCGATGTACGTGCTGGTCCCGGACGAGCCCAATCTCGGCTTCGTCGTGGTCGCGGTGATCTTCGTCTCGGCGACCCTGCTCGGCTTCGCCAGCCATTCGCCTGGGGGCTTGGGGGTGTTCGACGCCGCCATGCTGGTCGGCCTCTGGCAGATGGACCGGGAGGAGCTCCTGGGCGGCATGCTGCTGTTCCGCGTCCTCTATTATCTGTCTCCGTTCGTCCTATCTGTAATCTTGCTGACGTTTCGAGAAGTTATCATCGGCGCCCGATCGAAGCGGTTGCAACAGGCGGCGCTCAAGCTGGACCCCGGTCCTGCGCCTGAAGCCGCCTATGTGAGAGAGCGCAGCGACAGCGGCGCCTGACCCGTGTCAGGTCCTTAAGGACAGCCCCCAGGAGAAGCCCGCCCCGATGGCGATTGACGCCCCCTCTTCTCCCTCCGCCCAGCCCTGGTCCGACCGGCTGCGGCACTCGACCATCATTCTGATCGCCGCGGCGCTGGCGCTGTCCGTCGTGGTCTCGCTCGGCGAATTGTCGGCGCTGCACGCCGCAATCGTGTTCCTCTGCATCGCGGCGGCGGCCTTGATCCCGTGGCGGCTGCACGATCCCGCCGCCTCCCGCGACGACGTCAGGCGCATCAACCCGGTCGAGAGTGCGGCGGTGGCCGCGGTGGTTGCCGGCATGCCGGATCCGGCGGTGCTGCTCGACCGCGCCGGCCGCGTCGTCCACCTCAATGCCGCGGCCGCCCAGCTCGCGCCGGCGCTGCGCCGGAACGAGCTCGCCCAGTTCGCGCTGCGTTCGCCGGAGATCATCACCGCGCTGCGCGAGGCGATCGCGACCACCGAGCCGCGGCGCGCGACCTATCTCGATCATGTTCCGGTCGATCGCTGGATGGAGCTCATCATCACGCCGGTACCGGTGCCGACCAGCTTCGGCGGCACTGACAAATGCATGCTGATGACCTTCCACGACCAGACGCCGCTGCGCCGGGTCGAGGAGATGCGCGCCGATTTCGTCGCCAATGCCAGCCACGAGCTGCGCACGCCGCTGGCGGCACTGTCGGGCTTCATCGACACGCTGCAGGGCCAGGCCAAGGACGATCCAAAGGCACGCGAGCGCTTCCTCGGCATCATGCACAACCAGGCCACCCGCATGGCCCGCCTGATCGACGACCTGCTCTCGCTGTCGCGGGTCGAGCTCTCGGCCCATGTCCGGCCCGACACCCTGGTCGACCTGCTGCCGATCATCCGCCAGGTCGCCGACGGGCTCGAGCCGCTGGCGCGGGAACGCCACGTCGAGGTCGAGACCCATCTGCCGGACGCCCCAGTGATGATCGCAGGCGACCGGGAGGAACTGCTCCGCCTGTTCGAGAACCTGATCGAGAACGCGCTCAAATATGGCGCCTCGGGCGGACGCGTCATCGTGTCGCTGACATCGAGCGCGGCCACTGATGGAACTCAGGAAAACCGGGTCATGGTCCGCGATTTCGGCCCCGGCATCGCGCCCGAGCACCTGCCCCGGCTGACCGAGCGCTTCTACCGGGTGGATGTCGGCGACAGCCGCTCGCAGGGCGGCACCGGGCTCGGATTATCGCTGGTGAAACATATTCTTAACCGTCATCGCGGTCGGCTGCTGATCGAAAGCGTGCCCCGGCAGGGCGCCACTTTTACCGCCTGTTTTCCCCAGGCCAAGACGCCGGTTTAGACCTAAAAATCAAGCGATTTCAGTCGGTTGACTGTGTCATCCAGCTGTCACGAAACCTTCGTAAAAGCACAGCCGACCGCTCCTAAACGGGCGGCACGGGGAGCGCGATCGGGCGCGGATGGCGCTTCGCTCCCCTGTATGGAGACCAGCATGAATTTCCTCAAAACTCTCGTCGCTGCTGGCTTGGTCGCCGCATCGGCGACGGCAGCCTTTGCGGCCGACATCACGGGTGCCGGCGCGACGTTCCCGTTCCCGATCTATTCGAAGTGGGCTGACGCCTACAAGAAGGAGACCGGCAACGGTCTGAACTATCAGTCCATCGGCTCCGGCGGCGGCATCAAGCAAATCCAGGCCAAGACCGTGACCTTCGGCGCCAGCGACGCGCCGCTCAAGGCCGAGCAGCTCGAGAAGGACGGCCTCGTCCAGTGGCCGATGGTGATGGGTGCCATCGTCCCCGTCGTCAACCTCGAGGGCGTGAAGCCCGGCGAGCTGGTGTTCGATGGCGAGACCCTCGCCAACATCTATCTCGGCAAGATCACCAAGTGGGACGATGCCGCGATCAAGAAGCTCAATCCGAACGCGAAGCTGCCCTCGGAGGCGATCACCGTGGTCCGCCGTTCGGACGGTTCGGGCACCACCTTCAACTTCACCAATTACCTCTCCAAGGCCAGCTCGGACTGGAAGAGCAAGGTCGGCGAGGGCACCGCGGTCGAGTGGCCGGTCGGCGTCGGCGCCAAGGGCAACGAAGGCGTGTCGGGCAACATCAGCCAGACCAAGAACTCGATCGGTTATGTCGAGTACGCCTATGCCAAGCAGAACAAGCTGACCTACACCGGTCTCGTCAACAAGGCCGGCAAGCCGGTGCAGCCGACCGTCGAGGCCTTCCAGGCGGCCGCCTCCAACGCCGACTGGGCCAAGGCGCCCGGCTATTACGTCATCCTGACCGACCAGCCCGGCGAGAAGTCCTGGCCGATCACGGCTGCGACCTTCATCCTCATGCACAAGTCCGCCACCGACAAGGCGGCCTCGCAGGAAGCCATCAAGTTCTTCCGCTGGGCCTTCAAGAACGGCGGCAAGGCGGCTGAGGAGCTCGACTACATCCCGATGCCGGACAGCGTCGTCCAGCTGATCGAGAAGACCTGGGCTGCCGACATCAAGAGCTAAGTAAGGCTCTCGTGTCCCGGACGCGCTGCAGCGTGCAACGCTGCGGCGCAGAGCCGGGACCCACAAGCGCTAGGCCCCGGATGCGGCGCACCGCTTCGCGCTGCACCGCATCCGGGGCACGGGACCGCCGCCAACAACAAGCGTATATGAATAACGGGTACAGGGGATCGGCGTGGCTGAGATGGCTGTCGAGAGCAATGTGATTGATGCTGCCGGTCCATATGATCGCGCCAAGGCCTTGAGCGCGTTCAAGCTCGGCGACGTCACCTTCTACTGGATCACGCGGTTGTCCGCGATTTCGGTGCTGCTGATCCTCGGCGGCATCATCATCTCGCTGATCGTCGGTGCGTTCCCGGCGATGAAGGAATACGGCATCTCCTTCCTGTGGACGCAGCGCTGGGCGCCCTCGGCCGATCCGCCAGTGCTCGGCGCGCTCGGGCCGATGTACGGCACGCTCGTCACCTCCTTCATCGCGATGCTGATCGCCATTCCCGTCGGTCTCGGCATTGCGATCTTCCTGACCGAGCTCTGCCCGCAATGGCTGCGCCGCCCGATCGGCATGGCTGTCGAGCTGCTCGCCGGCATCCCCTCGATCATCTACGGCATGTGGGGTTTCTTCGTGCTGGGCCCGTTCCTGGCCAACACCTTCCAGCCCTTCATGATCAAGATTTTTGATGGCGTTCCCGTGCTGGGCGCGATCTTCGCAGGTCCGCCGTCCTATCTCAGCCTGTTCAACGCCGCGCTGATCCTCGCCATCATGGTGCTGCCTTTCATCACCTCGATCTCGGTCGACGTGTTCAAGACGGTGCCCCCGGTGCTGAAGGAAGCCGCCTACGGCGTCGGCTGCACCACCTGGGAAGTCGTCCGCAGCGTCGTCATCCCCTACACCCGCGTCGGCATCATCGGCGGCGTCATGCTGGCGCTTGGCCGCGCGCTCGGCGAGACCATGGCGGTGACCTTCATCATCGGCAACTCGTTCCGGATCTCCTCGTCGATCTTCGCGCCGGGCACCACGATCTCGGCGGCGATCGCATCCGAGTTCGCCGAGAGCGACGGCCTGCACCAGTCCGGCCTTATCCTTCTCGGTCTGCTCCTGTTCGTGTTGACGTTCTTTGTGCTCGCGGCTGCGCGGCTGATGCTGATGCGCCTGGAAACCAAGGCCGGGAAGTAAAGCCATGAACCCGATCTATGCACGTCGCCGCCGCGGAGACATCATCATCCGCGGGCTCTGCATCGCCGCTGCCGCCTTCGGCGTCACCTGGCTCGCGCTGATCCTGATCACGCTGCTCTACAACGGCCTGGCCGGGCTCAACCTCCAGGTCTTCATCGCTGACACGCCGCCGCCCGGATCGACCGAGGGCGGCCTGCGCAACGCCATCGTCGGCTCGCTGATCATGACCGCGATCGGTGTCGGCATAGGTGCGCCGCTCGGCCTGTTCGCCGGCACCTATCTCGCCGAGTACGGCCGCAACGACAAGCTGACCTCGGTGATCCGGTTCATCAACGACATCCTCTTGTCGGCGCCCTCGATCATCATCGGCCTGTTCATCTATGGCGCCGTGGTGGTGCCGATGCGCGGCTTCTCGGCCATCGCCGGTGCGCTGGCGCTCGCCGTGATCGTGATCCCGGTCGTGGTGCGAACCACCGAAGACATGCTGCTGCTGGTGCCGAACCCGCTGCGTGAAGCCGCCTCTGCGCTCGGCCTGCCGCGCTCGCTGGTGATCAAGCGCATCGCCTACCGCGCCGCGCGCTCCGGCCTGATCACCGGCGTGCTGCTCGCCACCGCCCGCGTCGCGGGCGAGACCGCACCGCTGTTGTTCACGGCGCTGTCGAACCAGTTCTTCAGCCTCGGCCTGAACAAGACGATGGCGAACCTACCCGTCACCATCAACAACTTCGTGCAGAGCCCCTACGAATATTGGAAGCAGCTCGCCTGGAGCGGTGCGCTGCTCATCACCCTGACCGTGCTTGCCCTGAACATTGGCGCGCGCATCATCGGCGCTGAGAGGACTGCAAAATGAGTGAAATGTCTGTTTCCGTCAGCGCGCCGACCGTTCATCCCGGCTCGCAGCCGCTGCCCGAGGCGCCCGCCAAGGTCACCGCGCGCAACCTGAATTTCTACTACGGTGAGCACCACGCGCTGAAGAACATCAATCTGGCGCTCGGCACCAATCGCGTCACGGCGTTCATCGGCCCGTCGGGCTGTGGCAAGTCGACCCTGCTGCGCATCTTCAACCGGATGTACGATCTCTATCCGGGCCAGCGCGCCACCGGTCAGCTGCTGCTCGACCACACCAACATCCTCGACCCCAAGCTCGACCTCAATCTGCTGCGCGCCCGGGTCGGCATGGTGTTCCAGAAGCCGACGCCGTTCCCGATGACGATCTACGAGAACATCGCCTTCGGCATTCGTCTGTACGAGAAGATCTCGAAGTCCGAGATGGACGGCCGCGTCGAGAAGGCGCTGCGCGGCGGCGCGCTGTGGAACGAGGTCAAGGACAAGCTCAATGCCTCCGGCCTGTCGCTCTCCGGCGGCCAGCAGCAGCGCCTCTGCATCGCCCGCACCGTCGCGGTGCGGCCCGAGGTGATCCTGTTCGACGAGCCCTGCTCGGCGCTCGACCCGATCTCGACCGCCAAGGTCGAGGAGCTGATCCAGGAATTGTCCGAGAACTACACGATCGCGATCGTCACCCACAACATGCAGCAGGCGGCGCGCGTCTCCGACAAGACCGCCTTCATGTATCTCGGCGAGCTGATCGAGTTCGACGACACCAGCAAGATCTTCACGTCGCCGAGCGATCGGCGCACGCAGGATTACATCACCGGCCGGTTCGGCTGAGGAGACGGAACATGGGTTCTGAACACACCGTAAAGGCCTTCGACAGCGACCTTCAGGAGCTCACCCGCTTGGTCGCCGAGATGGGCGGCATCGCCGAGCGCATGATCGTCGATTCCGTCGACGCGCTGATCCGCCGCGACGTGGCACTCGGCCAGCGCGTCGTCACCACCGACGCCGATCTCGACGCGCTGCAGAAGCGCATCGAGGAGCGCGCCGTGCTCACCATCGCCCGTCGCCAGCCGATGGCCGTCGACCTGCGCGAGATCGTCGGCGCCATGCGCGTTGCGACCGATCTCGAGCGCATCGGAGATCTCGCCAAGAACATGGGCAAGCGCGTCGCGGCGCTGGAGACGGATTTCCATCCGCTCAAGCTGTTCCGCGGCCTGGAGCACATGACCGACCTCGTGCAGCAGCAGGTCAAGAGCGTGCTCGACGCCTATGCCGCGCACGACCTGCCGGCGGCGATGGCGGTGTGGAAGGGCGACGAGGAAGTCGACGCCATCTGCACCTCGCTGTTCCGCGAGCTCCTCACCTATATGATGGAGGATCCGCGCAACATCTCGTTCTGCATCCACCTGATGTTCTGTGCCAAGAACATCGAGCGGATCGGCGACCACGCCACCAACATCGCCGAGACCGTGTTCTACATGATCGAGGGCCAGGCGATCACCGACAAGCGGCCGAAGGGCGACATGACGACCTTCGCCACGACGGTGCCGAATACCTAAGGAGCGACGACAACATGGGCGCACGCATTATGGTGGTAGAGGACGAGGAAGCTCTCACCGAGCTTCTCCGCTACAACCTCGAAGGCGACGGCTATGACGTCGAGACGGTGATGCGCGGCGACGACGCCGACACCCGCCTCAAGGAGCACATTCCCGATCTGATCGTGCTCGACTGGATGCTGCCGGGCCTGTCGGGCATCGAGCTGTGCCGGCGGCTTCGGACCCGTCCCGAGACCAAGCAGCTGCCGATCATCATGCTCACCGCGCGCGGCGAGGAGAGCGAGCGGGTACGGGGCCTCGCAACCGGCGCCGACGATTACATCGTCAAGCCATTCTCGGTGCCGGAGCTGCTTGCGCGCGTGAAGGGCTTGCTCAGGCGCGCCAGCCCCGAGCGGCTCGCCACCGTGCTCGCCTATGGCGACATCGAGCTCGATCGCGACAAGCGCCGCGTGGCGCGCTCGGGTCGGCCGATCGATCTCGGCCCGACCGAATATCGTCTGCTGGAGTTCTTCCTGGAGCATCCCGGCCGCGTGTTCTCGCGCGAGCAGCTGCTCGATAGCGTCTGGGGCCGCGACATCTATATCGATGAGCGCACCGTCGACGTCCATATCGGCCGCCTGCGCAAGCTGCTCAATCTCGGCCGCGAGCAGGACCCGATCCGCACCGTCCGCGGCGCCGGCTACGCGCTGGATGATCGCTTCGCGAAGGCCGAGCAGACGTAAGATTTGCGAGCTGTCGGTGTGGTGAGCTGCGGCTACACCCTCAACCGTCATCCCGGGGCGCGCGCAGCGCGAGCCCGGGATCCATAACCACAGGACGTGGTTTGGCGGGGACTCGCAATAACCATCTCGCGCAATCACCGCGCCCTGTGGTTATGGTCCCCGCCCCCCGTGCGCAATCGCGCACTAGGCGGGGATGACACCGAATAATTGGAGCCGTCATCGCGTGACGGCTGCCGTCCTGGCAATCAATGAAATCGCAAGCTCAGCGCGTGCTCGGCTTCGCCGGTGCCCGACGGCGGTCCGCTGCGGGCTGATAGGCCACGCGCGAATGCTGGGCGCAATAGGGCAGGCCCGAGAGCGCCTTGCCGCCGCAGAAGAAGAAATCCGGGCTCGAGGGATCGCCGACCGGCCAGTGGCAGGTCGCCTCGTTCAATTCCAGCAGCGACAGCCGCTGGCTCATCGGCACCACGTTGTCGTAGGTCACCGGCTCGGCTTCCACCTCGACCTCGAAGGCCTGCGCCAGCGCGGTGTTGCCGCGCGCAACGGGTCGCGTCACCCGCATCATGTGCTGCGCAGGCCGTGCCTTGCGCGGCCGCGGCGCTGCCGATGAAGGGCTCTTGGCGCGGCCGGACAGGCCGAGCCGGTGCACCTTGCCGATCACGGCATTGCGGGTCACATTGCCGAGCTCCGCCGCGATCTGGCTGGCCGAAAGTCCGGCCTCCCAGAGCTTCTTCAGCTGCTCGACGCGATCATCGGACCAGGTCAAAACCGTCATTGCACCCTTTCCCTCGCTGCGCGCCTGCCATCCTGGGGGCTTCGCCGCGAATGCCTAAAGCCTTGAAAACCCGTGCCGCCAGAATCCCTTAAGGCTCGCCGGGCGCGCTCAAGACGCCCGAACGTTTACGCCGGTACATGAGGACTTTTGGGATCAGAACTACTGCACGAGATGTCGTATCTGACAATCCAAACGCTACAATATGGCGTGACTCCCGCGCAAGAGTCCGCCGACTCGCTTCCACATGTTCCGTGGTGAAAAACCCGCAAAATCGGCACCGCAAGACTACGGAATCAGCGTTTCGCGAGGCTTTCCGGGCGGCATTGACACCCGTCTTGCCAAGCATAAGATAGTGCCACGTGCCGCCCTTAAAAGGCGGCACGTTTCGTTTTCCGGGGCCGGTCAATGGTGCGTTGCGCAATGCGTGCCTCACACCGTCCGCAACATTCAAGTGACGTCATGACTAACAGCGCCGCGCCGCATTTGCTCCCCGTTTTCGCCAGGGCCGACCTCGGTTTCGAGCGCGGCGAAGGCTGCTGGCTGATCGCGACCAATGGCGATCGCTATCTCGATTTCACCTCGGGCGTGGCGGTGAATGCGCTCGGCCACGTTCATCCCGCGCTGGTCAAGGCGTTGCAGGAGCAGGCGACGAAGCTCTGGCACATGTCGAACCTGTTCCAGAGCCCCGATGGCGAGAAGCTCGCAAGCCGCCTCTGCAATGAGAGCTTCGCGGACTTCGTGTTCTTCTGCAATTCCGGCGCCGAGGCGCTGGAAGGTGTGGTCAAGCTCGTCCGCCACCATCACTTTTCCAAGGGCCATCCGGAGCGTTATCGCATCATCACCTTCGAAGGCGCCTTCCACGGCCGCACGCTGGCGACGCTCGCCGCCACCGGGTCCGCGAAATATCTCGAGGGCTTCGGTCCGCCGATGGACGGCTTCGATCAGGTGCCGCACGGCGACCTCGACGCCGTGAAGAAGGCGATCGGCCCGCACACCGCCGGCATTCTCATCGAGCCGATCCAGGGAGAGGGTGGCGTTCGTGCCGCACCTCCGGCCTTCCTGAAGGCGCTGCGCGAGCTCTGCAACGAGCGCGGACTGTTGCTCGCCTTCGACGAGGTGCAGACCGGCATGGGCCGCACCGGCGAGCTCTTTGCCTACAAGCGCACCGGCGTCACACCGGACGTGATGTCGCTCGCCAAGGCGCTCGGCGGCGGCTTCCCGATCGGCGCGGTGCTGGCGACCGCCGATGCGGCCGCCGGCATGGGGCCCGGCTCGCACGGCTCCACCTTCGGCGGCAATCCGCTCGCGATCTCGGCTGCCAACGCCGTGCTCGACGTGATGCTCAAGCCCGGCTTCTTCGACCACGTGCAGAAGATGTCGCTGCTGCTCAAGCAGAAGCTCGCCTCCGTGATCGATCGTCACCCCGATGTCGTCAGCGAGGTGCGGGGCGAGGGCCTCCTGATCGGCATCAAGGCCGTGGTGCCCTCGGGCGATCTCGTCGCGGCGCTGCGCGCCGAAAAGCTGCTCACCGTCGGGGCCGGCGACAATGTCGTGCGCTTCCTGCCGCCCTTGATCGTCACCGAAGCGGAGATCGAGGACAGCGTCGGCCGGCTCGAACGCGCCTGCACGGCGATCTCCTCCAGTCAGACCAAGCGGGCGGCAAGCTGATGAGCACGACGCCCAACAAAGCTCCAAAGCACTTCCTGGACATCAACGAGCTGCCGCTGTCGGAGCTCAAGAGCATGCTCGCCGCCTCTTCCGCCATGAAGGCGAAGCAGAAGGCGCAGCAGCCGGTCAGGCCGCTCGAAGGCAAGACGCTGGCGATGATCTTCGAGCGTCCCTCGACGCGAACCCGCGTCTCGTTCGACGTCGGCATGCGTCAGCTCGGCGGCGAGGCGATCATGCTCACCGGCGCCGAGATGCAGCTCGGCCGCGGCGAGACCATCGCCGACACCGCGCGGGTGCTGTCGCGCTATGTCGACGCCATCATGATCCGCATCCTCAATCACGATGCGCTGCTGGAGCTTGCGGCCAACGCCACGGTGCCCGTCATCAACGGCCTGACGCGGCGTTCGCATCCCTGCCAGGTGATGGCCGACCTCATGACCTATGAGGAGCATCGCGGCCCGATCGAGGGCAAGACGGTGGCCTGGACCGGCGACGACAACAACGTGCTGGCGTCCTGGGCCCATGCCGCCGAGCGCTTCAAATTCCAGCTCAATGTCGCAACGCCGCCGGAGCTCGCACCGAAAAAGGCCATGCGCGACTGGATCAAGGCGACGGGCGCGCCGATCGTTGTCGGTACCGATCCCGAGGCCGCGGTGCGCGGCGCCGATTGCGTCGTCACCGACACCTGGGTGTCGATGGGCGACAAGGAGGGCGAGCACCGTCACAACGTGCTCAAGCCCTACCAGGTCAATGCCAAGCTGATGTCGCTGGCCAAGGCGGATGCATTGTTCATGCACTGCCTGCCGGCCCATCGCGGCGAGGAGGTCACGGATGAAGTGATCGACGGCCCGCAATCGGTCGTGTTCGACGAGGCCGAAAACCGCCTGCATGCACAGAAGGGCATCTTGGCCTGGTGCTTCGACGCGGTGAAGTAGCCTTTCTGTAGCCCCCGGATGGAGCGGCAGCGAAAACCGGGGTTCTCAGCGTGCGGAACGATCTCCCCGGATTACGCTGCGCGCTCCATCCGGGCTGCGCAGCCCGTCGTTCTGAGGACGACGGAATGCGGCCGTTCCCCTTCCATTTCCGCCCATCGACCCCAGATAATGCGCCATGGTTTTCCAATCTCCTGACATGAATACCGGGCCTGAAGGCCCGGTTCGCGCGCCATCATCGGTTCCGGTCGATGACGCCGTGCTGCCTTACGAGGTCGACGCGCTCGACGTCCGCGGGCGTCTGGTGCGGCTTGGCCCTGCGCTCGACGACATCCTCACCAAGCACGATTATCCCGCGCCGGTCGGCAAGCTGCTCGGCGAGGCCATCGTGCTGACCACGCTGCTCGGCTCGGCGTTGAAATTCGAGGGCCGCTTCATTCTTCAGGCCCAGACCGATGGCCCGGTGTCGTTCCTGGTGGTCGACTACAAGGCCCCGGACCGTCTGCGCGCCTATGCGCGGTTTGATGCCTCGCGCCTGGGCACGGCAAAAGATTCCGGCACGCTGCTCGGTCGCGGCCATCTCGCCATGACCATCGACCAGGGCCCCGACATGAGCCGCTACCAGGGCCTGGTTGCGCTCGATGGCGGCAGCCTGGAAGATGCTGCTCATGAATATTTTCTGCGCTCCGAGCAGATCCCGACGCGCGTGCGCCTCGCGGTCGGCGAGGAGTGGCGCTCGAGCGACGGCGGCAAGCATCGCTGGCGCGCCGGCGGCATGCTGATGCAGTTTCTGCCGAAGGCGCCGGAGCGCGCGCGGCAGGCGGACTTGCATCCCGGCGATGCCCCTGACGGCGCCCAGGTCCACAGCGTCACCGAGGACGATGCCTGGGTCGAGGCGCGCTCGCTGATCGAAACCGTCGAAGACGTCGAGCTGATCGATCCCGAGCTCTCCGGCGAGCGGCTGCTCTACCGCCTCTTCCACGAGCGCGGTGTGCGCGTGTTCAATCCGCAGGTGCTCGAGGCGCGGTGCTCCTGCTCGCGCGATGCGGTCGCCGCGATGCTCAAGAGCTTCTCGCCCGACGACCGCGCCGCCATGGTCAAGGACGACAAGGTCGTCGTCACCTGCGAGTTCTGCTCATCGGTGTACCAGTTCACGCCGCACGAGGCAGGCGCGGAGGACGCGTAAGCCTATCCTCCGTCATTGCGAGCGAAGCGAAGCAATCCAGAGTCTTTGCGCGGTGGCAGTCTGGATTGCTTCGCTGCGCTCGCAATGACGAGGTTGGGTGCACGATGACCGGATTGGTGGGCACGACGCTTTGCGTCTTTGCCCACCCTACGGCACCCGAAGTCCACCCCCTAGTTCAACACCCGCTTGTTGTCCGGGCTGTCGAGCGAAAACGTGGGCACGTCGATCTCGAAGCGCTCGCCGGTTTCGCTGACCATCTGATAGCGGCCGGTCATGAAGCCGGAGGCGGTCGAGAGCGGCACGCCGGAGGTGTATTCGAAGCGCTCGCCGGGGGCGAGGATCGGCTGCTCGCCGACCACGCCCTCGCCCTTCACCTCCTGCTGGCGGCCGGAGGCATCGGTGATGATCCAGTGCCGCGTCTTGAGCTGCACGGTCTCCTCGCCCGAATTGGTGATGACGATGGTGTAGGACCAGAAGTAGCGCGAGCGGTCGGCCGACGATTGCTCCGGAACAAAGTTCGGCTCGACGGTCACTTCGATCTGGCGGGTCACGGCGCGGTACATGACTGCCATCATAGCGAAATCCGCCCCGGGAACCAAACCCCGCGGGCGGCTTTGGCGACATCGTCCCGCCAGAATTGGAGGAAAAGCACACCAGCGAGGGAGACACCCTTATGTGATCCGGGCGCTTTGCGAGACGACAGCCGGACCATTACACTGCTTCAACGTCGCGATTTGCGGAACGGTTTCCAGGCCCCGATGACCATTGCCGACCGAGTGACGGGATCGACCATCGCAGGAACTGCGGCGGCCAAGCCGCGCGCCCGTGCGCCGGCCATCACGCTGCCCGCCATCGGCGAGCGCGAGCTCCGGCTCGATCTGTTCCGCGGACTCGCGCTATGGCTGATCTTCATCGACCATCTGCCGCCGAGTCTGCTGACCTGGTTCACGATCCGCAATTACGGCCTCAGCGACGCCACCGAGATCTTCATCTTCATCTCCGGCTACACCGCTGCCTTCGTCTATGGCCGGGCCATGCTGGAGAGCGGCGTTCTCATCGCCACCGCGCGCATCCTGCGCCGGGTCTGGCAGATCTACGTCGCCCACGTCTTCCTGTTCACGATCTTTCTCGCCGAGATCTCCTATGTGGCGACCAGGTTCGAGAACCCGCTCTACACCGAAGAGATGGGCATCATGGACTTCCTCAAGCAGCCCGACGTCACCATCGTGCAGGCGCTGCTGCTGCGCTTCCGTCCCGTCAACATGGACGTGCTGCCGCTCTACATCGTGCTGATGCTGGCCCTGCCTCTGATCCTGTGGTCGATGAAATGGCGGCCGGACGTCACGCTCGGGCTTTCGGTCGTGCTCTACGCGGTGACCTGGGAGTACGATCTCTATCTCTCGGCTTATCCGAACGGCTTCTGGGCCTTCAATCCTTTCGCCTGGCAATTGCTGTTCGTGTTCGGTGCATGGTGCGCGCTCGGAGGTGCGCGTCGCATGTCGCGCATCCTGGCCTCGCCCGTGACGATGTGGATCTCGATCGCCTATCTCGTCGCGGCGTTCTACGTGACGCTGACCTGGTACGTGCCGCAGCTGTCCCAGTTCATGCCGAAGCGGATCGAGCAGTGGATGTATCCGATCGACAAGACCGACCTCGACGTGCTGCGCTTCACGCATTTCCTGGCGCTGGCCGCGCTCACCGTGCGCTTCCTGCCCCGGGATTGGCCGGGCTTGAAATCGCGCTGGCTGCGACCATTGATTCTATGTGGCCAGCATTCGCTCGAGATCTTCTGCCTCGGCGTCTTCCTGGCCTTTGCCGGCCATTTCGTCCTCGCCGAAGTCTCCGGCGGGCCGGCCATGCATGCGTTGATTAGCCTCTCCGGAATCCTGATCATGTGGGGGGTTGCCTGGGTCATTTCGTGGTACAAGCGTGTGGCTGACAAGAGCGGTGCGAAAACCAAAAACGCCGTCGGCAACGCCGATCTGGCGGGAGGGGGCTGATGAAGGCGAAGGTTCTCCTGAGCCTGATCCTGCTATGCGGTGGCCTCGCCGCGCCCACGGCGCGCGCGGGCGACGCCGCGTCCCCTGTGCCTGCGGCCTGCGAATTGCCGTCCTATCTGCTGACCAGCGAAAGCCAGCTGCCCAAGGTCGCCGAGGCGGTCAAGGCCGGCAAGCCGCTCGATATCCTGGTCATCGGCAGCCGCTCGACCACGATTCCCTCCTCGGAGGGCAGCTCCTATCCGGCGCGCATGGAGGCGATCCTCAAGGAGAAGCTGCCGCCGTCCGAGGTGGTGCACGTCTCCGTAGAAATACAGAGCAAGAAAACGGCAGAGGAGACCGCGTCCAGCTTCGTTAAGCTGATGGAAGCAAAGACGCCTACTTTGGTCATCTGGCAGACCGGGACCGTGGATGCTATCCGATCCATCGATCCCGACGAATTTCGTGGCGCGGTGACCGACGGGGTTGTTGCGCTGCAAAAGGCAGGGGCTGACGTCGTCTTGATGAATTTGCAATACAGCCCGCGCACCGAGACCATGATCTCGGCGCAGCCTTTTCTCGACAACATGCGCGTCGTTGCGCAGGAGCACGACATCCCGCTGTTCGATCGTTTCGCGATCATGCGGCAGTGGAATGAGCAGGGCCAGTTCGACCTGTTCAGCCCGTCCCGCGGGCCTGAGCTGGCGAAGCAGGTCCATGATTGCCTGGGCCGGGCGTTGGCACAGTTCGTGATTGACGCTGCGCACCTGGAGCCGGCCCAGCAGCAAAATTGAGGTCTAGCGTTAATGAGTTCTCTCCGCCCTTTTTGCCTGACGTCATGGCTGGCCGTGCCCGCAGCAGCGGCGCTGTTGTGGCTGACGCCCGCCTCGCATGCGCAGACGCCCGCGCAACCTGCCCCCGCACCCGCCCAGTCACCTGATCCCGCGCCCGCTGCGCCGTCCCAGACCACCGTCGCCGCGAGGTCGTCCGAGCCGCGCGGCGTCACCTCGCGCGCCATCGACAAGGTGAAGGAGGTCGCGAAGTCCGCCGCCGACATCTTCAGCCGCGTGCCTTGCCTGCCGCCGAAGGGCGGCTCCAAGGCGATGGGCTCCCTGCCGCATGTCGCGAGCAAGCTCGTCGCCGGCCAGCCCGTCGTCATCGTCGCGTTCGGCTCCTCGTCGACCGCGGGCTTCGGCGCGAGCTCGCCGGAGTTCAACTACCCCAATCGCCTCGCCGCGCAGCTGCGGCGTCACTATCCGACCGCCGACATCACGGTCGTCAATGCCGGTGTCGGCGGCGAGGATGCGCCCGAGATGATGAAGCGCCTGCAGACGCAGGTGATCGACGTGCATCCGGATCTCGTGATCTGGCAGGTCGGCACCAACGCCGTGCTGCGCAACCTCGATCCCAGTGACACCGCCAAGCTGGTCGAGGACGGCATCAGCCGCATTCAGGCCGCCGGCGGCACCGACATCGTGCTGGTCGATCCGCAATATTCGCCGGCCGTCAACCAGCGCAAGGAGAGCGCCGGCAAGATGATCAAGCTGCTCGGCAACGTCGCCGAGCTGCGCAAGGTCGGCATCTTCCCCCGCTTCGAGGTGATGCGCGACTGGCACGAGAACCAGTCGATCCCCGTCGAGAGCTTCGTCATCGCCGACGGCCTGCACATGAACGATTGGGGCTATGCCTGCTTCGCCCAGCTGCTCGGCGACGACATCATCCGCTCCGTCGGCCAGATCAAGCTCGGGGTGAACGTGCCCGCTGATGTGAGAACGTATCGGCCGATGTGAGAGGTTATCGCCGTAGGGTGGGCAAAGGCGCGCAGCGCCGTGCCCACCATCTCGTCATTGTAGTCGAGAAACGTGGGCACGCTTCGCTTTGCCCACCCTACGAAGCTTCCCTCACGCCTTCTCCAGCGCCGCGGTGAGATCCTCGATCAGGTCATCCGCGTGCTCCAGCCCCGCCGAGAAGCGAATGAAACCCTCGCTGATGCCGAGCGCGGCGCGGTCTTCCGGCTTCAGGCGCTGATGCGTCGTGGTCGCCGGATGCGTGACGAGGCTCTTGGCGTCGCCGAGATTGTTCGAGATCTTGGCAAGCTTCAATTCGTTGAGCACGCGGAACGCCGCCGCCTTGCCGCCCTTCACCTCGAAGCCGACCAGCGTCGAGCCGCCACGCATCTGCTTCTTCACCAGCGCCGCCTGCGGATGATCGGCGCGGCCGGGATAGACCAGCCGCGAGATCTTGGGATGGCTCGCCAGCACCTCGGCGATGCGCGCGGCCGTGTCGGTCTGCGCGCGCACGCGCACGCCCAGCGTCTCCAGACCCTTGAGCAGGACCCAGGCATTGAACGGCGAGATCGACGGGCCGGTCTGGCGCATGAAATTGTGGATGTGCTCGGCGATGAAGGCTTCCGAGGACAGGATGATGCCGCCGAGACAGCGGCCCTGGCCGTCGATGTGCTTGGTCGCGGAATAGACGACGACGTCGGCGCCGAGTGCGAGCGGGCTCTGCCAGATCGGCGTCGCAAACACGTTGTCGACGACGAGCCGCGCGCCACCCTTGTGCGCGATCTCGGCGATCGAGGGAATGTCGAGCACGTCGAGCGTCGGGTTGGTCGGGCTCTCCAGGAAGAACGTCTTGGTGTTGGGCCGGAGCGCGCGCTGCCACTGATCGAGATCGAGCCCGTCGACCAGCGTGGTCTCGATGCCGTAGCGCGGCAACAGGTCCTGGACGACGTAGAGGCACGAGCCGAACAGCGCGCGGGAGGCGACGACGTGATCGCCGGCCTTGAGCGGCGCCAGGATCGCGGTCGTCACCGCCGCCATGCCGGTCGCCGCCGAGCGCGCGGCCTCGGCGCCTTCGAGCTCGATCATGCGGCGCTCGAACATCGCAATCGTCGGGTTGGAATAGCGCGAATAGATGAAGCCGGGATCCTCGCCCTTGAACCGCGCCTCGCACTCCTCCGCGCTGGCGTAGACATAGCCTTGCGTCAGGAACAGCGCCTCCGACGTCTCGCCATATTGCGAGCGAAGGGTGCCGGAATGGACCAGGCGGGTTTCGGGGCGGTAAGTGGCAGACGACTTCGACATAGGACCCTCTCCGACATGACCGTCGAGGCGAAAACGGTCACAAAAAAACCGGCCTGGATATCTCCACGGGCCGGGATCACAGAGGTCCCCGGCCTGTTTAGCGACTTATTTAACGTGGCTGCAAGCCGGCCGGCTCAAATCACCACGGGATAAGTGATGCTCATATTCCGCAATGCCCTTTCCGTCAAGGCGTCCATCGGATAGCCGTAAAAGACTTGTATTTCCGGCATGTCCGGATGCGTTTGACCCCTGATGAGGACCCCCGGTTGACGTTCACGGTCGCCGCCGACGCCAATGGTATCCTGCCCGACCGCATGATCGCGGCGATGGCGGAAGAAGGTCTCATCCTGCCCGCCTACGACTTCGTCGAGAGCCAGATCCAGCCGGCGAGCCTCGATCTGCGCCTTGGCGACATCGCCTATCGCGTCCGTGCCAGCTTCCTCCCCGGTCCCGGTGCCACCGTCGCCGAGCGCATCGACGAGTTGAAGCTGCACGAGTTCAGCCTCGCCGATGGCGCGGTGCTCGAGACCAATTGCGTCTACATCGTGCCGCTGCTCGAAAGCCTCGCGTTGCCGCCGGAGATCGTCGCTGCCGCCAATCCGAAGAGCTCGACCGGCCGGCTCGACGTCTTCACCCGCGTGATCGCCGACGGCACCCGCCGCTTCGACATGATCGGCGCCGGCTATCACGGCCCGCTCTATGCCGAGATCAGTCCGAAGACGTTTCCGGTCTTGGTGCGCGAGGGTTCGCGTCTGAGCCAGGTGCGCTTCCGCACCGGCGATGCCATCCTCAATCCCGACGAGCTCGATGCACTGCATGCCGCCGAGCGTCTCGTCGACATCGACGATGCCGATCTCTCCGGCGGCGTTGCCGTCTCGGTCGATCTGTCGGGCGAGAAGGCGAGCGGCTTCGTCGGCTACCGCGCCAAGCGCCACACCGGCGTCGTCGACGTCGACCGCCGCGCCGGCTACGCGGTGGAGGATTTCTGGGAGCCGATCTCGGCGCGCCCCGACGGCAGCCTGATCCTCGACCCCGGTGAGTTCTATATCCTCGCCTCCAAGGAAGCGGTGCAGGTGCCGCCCGACTACGCCGCGGAGATGGTGCCGTTCGATCCCCTGGTCGGCGAATTCCGCGTGCACTATGCCGGCTTCTTCGATCCCGGCTTCGGCTATGCCGGCGCTGGAGGGCAGGGCGCCCGTGCGGTGCTCGAAGTGCGCTCGCGCGAGGTGCCGTTCATCCTCGAGCACGGCCAGATCGTCGGCCGCCTCGTCTACGAGAAGATGCTCGCCCGCCCCGACGCCATGTACGGCCAGCGCATCGGTTCCAACTACCAGGCGCAAGGCCTCAAACTATCGAAGCATTTTCGGGTGTGACCACACACTCTACTGTCATGCCCCGGCTTGCCGACTTCGCTGAAGCTTCGCCGGCCGAGCACCCTTCTGGCCCGGCGTAGCCTAGCGGAGCCGGGACCGGGGCATCCAGTACGCCGCGGTCTCCCGATTTGATCACTTCTGCCTCGGAGTACTGGATCGCCCGATCGAGTCGGGCGATGACACCGAATGTGTGTCAGCGAACTGAAATCCGGCTGCTTGCGATGGTGGCGACATGACAAACCCCTCCGATCTCGACGCACAGATCATCAACGACGCCGCGGACGCGCTGATCTATTCCGATCGCTCCGGCACGATCACGCGCTGGAATCGCGCGTCGACCGCGCTGTTCGGCTTCACCGCCGACGAAGCGCTCGGGCAGAATCTCGATCTGATCATTCCCGAACATCTGCGCGCCCCGCACTGGAAAGCCTTCGACGCCGCGCTCACGAGCGGCACCATGAAGCTTGCGGGCAGGCCGACGCTGACCCGCGCGCTGCACAAGAGCGGGCGCAAGCTCTACATCGAGATGACCTTCGCGCTGGTGCGGGACAGAGATGGTGCCGTGCAGGGATCGGTGGCGATGGCGCGCGACGTCACGGAGCGCGTCGAGCGCGAACGGGCGGCCAAGGCGGCGCAAAATTCGTGATGCGGAATTGACGGAACGCCGTACAGGGAGGCCTGCACGCGGGTCATGTTGCCTGTCACCGGCCGCGGTGACACACTCGATCAAAACCATGATCGGGGAGCGAACATGACCGCCGCACCAGACTTCGCGCAGGAATCGCAATGGAAGCGCTGGCGCGCAGTCGCTGATCTCTATCACGCCTATTTCACCGGCCTCATCCTCACCGTCGTCACGCGGCGCGGCACGGCGGATGCCGCCGAGTTCGTCTTCCGCGTGTTCCGTCGCCAGCAGCAGGAGCGCTTCCTGCCGGGGCTCAAAAAGCTCGGGATCGACCATCTGCCGCCGGCGGTCGCTGCTGCGCAATATCACTATCTCTCCAACTGGATCGGCGGCGTGCATGTCGAATACATGTATGAGAGCGACAGCAAGGCCTGGATCCGCTATCCGCCGCCACGCTGGATCTGGAAGGGCACCGCGATCTGCGGCGTGCCGGGCGAAGTCTCCCGCGCGATGCTGCGCGGCTGGCACGCCAACAACGGCGTTGCGCTCGGCGATCTCAGGCTCGGCTTCGTCTGCACCAAGCAGAGCGTCGACGGCCAGGACGGGCTCGAAGGCTATTATCATCAGTACGACCACCCGCTCGAGCTCGACCAGCGCCTGGTGTTCGCGCGGCACCTGGAAGCGCCGCTGTTCGATGCGAAGACGGCGCCCGCATTGCCGGTCGCGAGCTGGCCAAAACCGCGGCTGGAACAGGCCTATCGCAACTACGCAATGGAATATGTCCGCACCGCCGCGCCGGTGATGGTGCAGCTGTTCGGCCCGGAGGATGCCGGCTATCTGCTGCACCTCACCGGCAAGCTGATCGGCATGCAATATTTCGACGAGGTTGCCGCGGCGCTGGCGATGGGGCGCGGCGGCGCGCGAGAGTTCGCATCCTTCCTGAGCGCGCTGCTCGCCACGCAGGATGATGCGGCCGAGATGACACAATCGGAAGGCACGTTCGAGATTCGGCAGCAGAGCTGGAAGCTGATGGACGACGTCGCCGACACTCACCGCGCCTGCGCCAAGGTGCTGGAAGGATTGTTCGAGGGTCTCGCCGCAGGCTGCGGCCGGCATATCGGCGTGCAGATGCGCGCCGCTGCAGGCGGCCGTCCGCCGCTGGTGTGGACCATTGGTTAGGCGACGGCCGCAGCGGCTTCACCTCGCCCCGCTTGCGGGGAGAGGTCGGATTGCATCGAAGATGCAATCCGGGTGAGGGGGAGTCTCCGCGAGCCCAACTCTCACCGTCCTTGCGGATAGAGCCCCTCACCCCAACCCTCTCCCCGTAAGAACGGGGAGAGGGAGAAGAACGAATTCCACCGTTTGAAATGCGCTGCCGCAGGGCACGCCTGCATCAGGCGCAGGCGGAATCGGCGCCCGCCGTGCTAACAAGCCTCTGCCGCGCCTTTCGCGCGAACGAAGTCATTGGCACACACGAAGTCATTGGCACACCAAGGGATTGCCGCGCTGCAAACGGCGGCTGCGCCCGGGAGAGGACATGTCCGACATCGCCGAAATCCCGGTCGATGAGCAAGAGCGCCCGCTGCCGCCGCCTCCGCCGCCGATCAGAAGCGCGCTGACCGACGGGCCGATCCTGCGCACGCTGCTCTCGCTCGCCTGGCCGAACGTGATCGGCCTGTCGGCCGGCATCTGTGTCGTGATCGCCGAGACCTCCTATGTCGGCCGGCTCGGCGTCGAGGCCTTGGCGGCGATGGCGCTGGTGTTTCCGACGATCATTCTGACCATGACGATGTCCGGCGGCGCCATGGGCGGCGCGGTGGCGTCGGCCATCGCGCGTGCGCTCGGTGCCGGCAACCGCGAGCGCGCCGGTATCCTGGCCGTGCACGCGATGCTGATCGGCATCAGCTTCGGCCTCGTCTTCATGCTGGGCATGCTGGTCTTCGGGCCAAAACTGCTCGAGATGCTCGGCGGCCGCGGCGATGTGCTGACGCATGCGATCGCCTACACGCAGGTGTTCTTCGGCGGCGCCGTGCTGCCCTGGCTGCTCAACACCATGGCCGGCATCCTGCGCGGCACCGGCAACATGAAGCTGCCGTCGTTCCTGATCCTCAACTCCGCGGCCTGGCAGATCGTGCTCGGCGGCACGCTCGGCCTCGGGCTCGGGCCGGTGCCGCAACTCGGCATGCGCGGCGTCGCCGCCGGCGCGCTGATCGCCTACACCATGAATATCGGCATCATGAGCTGGTACCTGTTCTCCGGCCGCGCGCGGATCACACTGAAGCTGCGCGGCCTGCGCATCCAATGGGCGATGTTCTTCGACATCCTGAAGGTCGGCGCCATCGCCTGCTTCTCGCCGCTGCAATCAGTGCTGACGATTTCGATCTTCACCCACATGCTGGCGCAATTCGGCACCGCGATCCTCGCCGGCTACGGCGTCGGCGCGCGGCTGGAATTCCTGCTGACCTCGATCGCGTTCTCGTTCGGCATTGCCTGCGTGCCGATGGTCGGGATGGCGATCGGCGCCGGCCGCATCGCGCGCGCCCGGCGCATCGCCTGGACCGCCAGTGTTGCCGCTTTCGTGGCGGTCGGCGCGCCGGCATGCCTCGTGGCGATCTTTCCCGATCTCTGGGTCAACATGTTCACCGACAGCGTGGCGGTGCGCGCGGCGAGCCATCAATATCTCTCGACGGTCGGGCCGTTCTACGCTTTCTTCGGCCTTGCAACGACGATGTATTTCTCCTCGCAAGGCGCGGCCAAGGTGATCGGCCCGGTGCTGGCGCAGACGGCGCGGCTGATCTACATCGCAGGAATCGGCTGGTGGCTGTCGACGCACGGCGCCAGCGCGCAGAGCTTCTTCTGGCTCGCCGCGAGCTCGATGGTCGTGCTCGGCCTGCTGTCGTGCTCCAGCGTCGTGCTGACACGCTGGGGACCGCGCGAGGCGAAGCCCGCGATCAGGCCGGCGCTTTCGGCTGGCAATTAGAGCATGATCCGGAAAAGTGCGTAGCGGTTTTCCGAAAAGATCATGCTCAAACAATGAGCTAAAGCGCAATGACGATTCATCCTAATCGCATCGCGCTTTAGCGACGCTTGTGGCGGCGATGACCGCCGCCACCGGTATTGGCGAGCCGCATCAATTGCGGAATCATCGCCATCATGTCGCTGCCGCCGGAGCCGCCGAGTATGCCCATGATGTCGCCGCCGCCCATGTTGCCGATCCCGACCGGCATCGTGCCGCCGCCCATCGGCGTGTAGCCATAGTTCGGTGCACCGAATCCGCCGCCGAAACTGCCGCCACCCATCATGCCGCCGAGCCCGCCGCCGTTCTCCATCATGCGGCTCATCATCGGGCCCATGGTCTGCATCAGCATGGCGAAGCGGCGCTTGCCCATCTTCGCCTTCATCATCTCCAGCATCGGCGCCATCTGGGTCATCATGTCTTCGCCGCCGGCACCTCCGCCGCCGAGGAATTGTGCCCTTGCCGGCACGCTCGAGATCGAAAACAGCAGCAGCACCGCGGCTGCCTGACAGATCACCTTGTCCGCACCTCTCATGGCATGCTCCTCGCGTGCGTGGCGCCGCCGGGAGAGCAGAGCCGACCGGACGCACGCGGGCATGGTTACGGCCGGCGAGGATGCGCTTCTGTGAGAAAACTCACAGTGAAGGATCAGGCCGCCGCGGACGGAAACGCCTTGTGCATGGCGGTCACCGCCTCCTTGGTTTGCCCCTGAACGTAAGGCGCGAGCTCGTTCGGCAGCATGTCGATGATCCAGACGAGGCGACAGCTCGTCTCGCCCTCGGCAATGACCTGCACCGAGGCGCTGTAATGCTTCAGTCGCTCGTTGTTGATGGCATAGACGAGGCGCCGCCGCGCATCGTCGCAATCGACCAGCACTTCGCGCGCCACCGAGCCGTTGGCGAAGGTGACGATGCGCGTATCACCGTCGAGCGTGCAGGCGGTGACGAAGCCCGGCACGAGCCGCCGATGCAGCGCGCCGAAATCACGCACCGCGTCCCAGACGTCGCGCGCGGCGGCGGGGAGGGAGATGTCGTTGTGGATGGAGGCCATGATCTCTCCTATCAGGTGGAATTCGTAGGGTGGGCAAAGGCGCGCTCTTCGCGCGCCGTGCCCACCATTCATCGGCGTTGTCGCGAGGAGTTGGTGGGCACGCTACGCTTTGCCCACCCTACGAGATCTCGTTTGTAGCTAACGCTCACACGCAAACCGCCTCGACATTGTTGCCGTCGGGGTCGATCAGGAACGCCGCGTAATAGGTCGGGCTGTAATCCCTGCGCGGCCCCGCGCCGCCATTGTCGCGGCCGCCGCTTCGCAAGCCCTCGCTGTGAAACGCCTTGACCGCATCATGATCCCCGGCGCGGAAGGCGATGTGGACGCCGTCGGCCTTGCGGCCCCTGTTCAGGTGCAGCCACAGCGCCGGCTCGTCCTTCGGCCCGAAGCCGGCATAACCGTCGCCGCTCGAGCACAGGACGAAGCCGAGTGGCGCCAGCACCGCGGTGTAAAAGCGCGTGGCGGCGTCGAGGTCGGCAACGCGCAATCCGATGTGGTCGTACATGTTCGTCTCCATTGCGAAAAAGCGTGCCGCGAAGGGCACGCGCCGGAGACGACCCTAGTCAGTTGAGGGCAAGCTGCTCTTGGAGAATCTTGCGCTCCCCCTTCGACGCCTGGCGGAACTTGGTCGGCGACATTCCGGCGGCGCGATGGAACGTGCGGACGAAATTGGAGAGGTCGCCGAAGCCGACGTCATAGGCGATATCGGTGACGGCGATGTCGTCCTCGGTAAGCCTGCGCGCGGCGTGGCGCAGCCGCGAGCGCACCAGATATTGATGCGGGGTGACGCCGAGCACCGCCGAGAACAGCCGCAGGAAATGAAACGGGCTGAGGCCTGCCTGCTTGGCTGCCAGCTCGAGGTCGAGCTCGGCATGCGAGTTGTCGTCGATCCACAGCGCGGCCTCCACCGCGCGGCGGCGGTCGCGTGCGGTGGGGGTGGCCGGCTTGCGCGCCTTGCCCGAGACGGCATCGACAAAACGGCCGGCCAGGATCTGGCCGATCTCGTCGAGGCCGAGATCGCTGTTGCCATCTGCTGCCGTCTGAGCCAGCTCGCCCAGCACCATCAGCTCGGACAGCGGCGGCGTTGCGCCGATCTGCCAGATCTCGCGCCGCCCACCGAGGGCGTCGACCAAATCCGCGCTGAAGAAAAAGCCGAGGCAGACGTCGCCGGACACGTGCTCATGCGTGCAGGTGTATTCCTCGCCGGGGGCGCCGATCAGCATCGAGCCCGCCACCAGCTCGAAGAAGCCGGCGCGGCAATGACAGCCGAAGCTGCCGGAGCGGACATAGGCGATGGAATGGCCGGTGCGGCATTCCGCAAACGGCGCATCATCCGGTCCCGCATCGCAGCGAAACTCGGAAACACTTATCGATGGCGTCGTCAGCAGCGTATTGGCGTGCATGCCGCCTTATCTAGGTGGAGGGTCTCGGCGGGGCAACGGGCAGCAGCACTTCGAACAAGGTCTTGCTGGCGATGGGATGGGCGCCCTCCAGCGCCAGCAGCCGCCGCTTGGAGATCACGCCGCCATAGGGCGAGAGCCGGTCGGTGTAATTGCCGGCCTCCAGCACCCGGTGGCAGGGCACGATCAGCATGAAGGGATTCTTCGCAATCGCCTGCGCCACCGAATAGGCTGCGCCGGAGGCGCCGAGCGCCCGGGCCACCTCGTGATAGGTGCGCGTTTCCCCGCGCGGAATGCTGCAGGCGTACTCGTAGACGCGCCGGTTGAAGCCGGGCACGTCGCCGGCGTCCAGGCTGACCTCGGAAAAATCGGGATCGTGACCTTGCAGCAGGCCCTTGATGCCCTCGATCGCAAGCTCGGCGTTCTCGGACGGGCGCTGCTCCCGCGCCTCGGGATGGACCTGGAAAATCCGGCGGCGGGTGTCGATCTCCCGCGCCTCCGGCAATTGCACGGCGACCACGCCGGTGCCGCTCCAGATGATGCCGCAACGGCCGATGGCCGTGTCGAATATCGCGTAAGCCTGCCCCACCATGCACACGCCCCACTCAGTGCACGTTTCTCCCGGAGAAGCGATCATAACACCGCCACAATCCGGCGCACCTGGAATCTTATCAGGACGTTAACAGCCGTCCAGCCGGTCGCGCCAAACCGCTTGGCGGCAGGCGCTGTCTCGGCTAATCAGGAGGGGCGCGGGCTTGCGCATCCGCGGGCGTAGTTCAATGGTAGAACGGCAGCTTCCCAAGCTGCATACGAGGGTTCGATTCCCTTCGCCCGCTCCAAGTTTCCCCGATCGCATTCCGGTTCGAGCAGATAGCGCGCTCGCGCGCCGCACAAAGATTCCAATATATTAGCCTCTCACTTCCGGCACGGATCGCTTCCCCGCCCTAAGCTTCTGTCGCCCGGCGGATACGGTCCTGGTGACGGGTTGAGCTCGGATGAAGGCCAAGGCCAACAACAATGGACCAGCAAAAACTCGACCGCGCCATCGGTCGGCGCCTGAAGACGCTGCGGACGCAGGCGGGCATGACGTTGAACGAGCTTGCAGGCCGCTCCGGCGTCAGCCGGGCCATGATCGGGCGGGTGGAGCGGGCGCAGAGCAGTGCGACGGCGGCGCTGCTGAACAAGCTCTGCGCGGCGCTCGACGTCACGCTCAGCGATGTCGTTGCGCTCACGGAGAAGCCGCCGGAGCGCCTGGTGCGGCTTGCCGATCAGCCGCTCTGGCGCGACCCCGACAGCGGCTATCGCCGGCGGCACGCCTCGCCGCCCGATGCCGCCAGCGGCATCGAGATCATCGTCGTCGACCTTCCCGCCGGCGCGCGCGTCTCCTACAGCCCGTGGGGCCGTAACGCCTTCACCCAGCAGCTCCTGATGCTGGAGGGCGCGATCGCCGTGCATATCGACGCCAAGGCGGTGCGGCTGCGCGAGGGCGATTGTCTCGATTTCGACGTGATGCGCGCCGTGATCTTCGAGAACGAAACCAGGCAGGACGCGCGCTACGTCATCATCACGCGGCGTGGCGCGTCCTACGGCAAGATGTGAGGGCAAAGCGTGGAGACGAGAACGATGCAGATCCGCACCGGCGACACCTATGATCCGCGCGTCGTCGCGCTGCTCGATCATCACGTCACGACAGCGCGGGCGCAGACGGCGCGGGGCAGCGACCATGCGCTTGATCTTGCGGGCCTGCGTGCACCCGAGGTTGCGTTCTGGACCGGCTGGGACGGCGAGACGCTGGTCGTCACCGGCGCGCTGAAGGTGCTCTCCGCCGGCCATGGCGAGGTCAAGTCGATGCACACGCTGCAGACCACGCGGCGGCGCGGCTATGGCGGCCAGATGCTGCGCCACATCATCGCCGAGGCCCGCGCATGCGGCATGACGCGGCTCAGCCTCGAGACCGGCTCGTGGGACTATTTCAAGCCGGCGCACGCGCTCTACCTGGCGCACGGTTTCGTCGCCTGCAGCCCCTTCGAGGGTTATGTCGAGGATCCCAACAGCCTGTTCCTGACGCTCGAGCTGTCGGCGCCGGCGCACCGGTAGCTCACGAGCGATCTTGTCGAGCACGCGCTCGGGGGCGGGACGTCGTTCCTGGACCGGGACGCAAAAAGACCGATCCCCTCATCAAATGAGTTGCGTACCTCAAAACACCTCTGCTAGCCTTCAGCCATGGCCGAGACCCTCACCCCGACTGCGCTGACGCTGAAGGACATCGCCCGCGAGGCCGGTGTCAGCCTCGCCACGGTCGACCGCGTCCTGCACAACAGGCCGGGGGTCCGCCCGGACACGGTCCGGCGCGTCAAGGACGCCATCGCGCGCAATTCGTTCCAGCCGCATGTGGCTGCCGCCGAGCTCGCGCGCGGCCGCGCCCGCCGCTTCGCCTTCGTGATGCCGTCGGGGCCGAACCCGTTCATGCAGCAGATCGAAGCCTATCTCGGCGAGATGGCGGCCTGGCTGTCGGCCCGCCGGCTCAATGTCGAGATGATCGCAGCCGACGTGTTCGAGCCCGCTGCGCTCGCAGCTTCGCTCGAAGCCCTGTCGGGCGATTACGACGGCATTGCCGTGGTGGCGCTGGACCATCCGAGCGTCCGCGCCGCCATCAACGACCTCGTCGATGCCGGGACCAAGGTCGTGACGCTGGTCTCGGACGTGCCGTCCTCGCGCCGCCACCATTATGTCGGCATCGACAACATCGCTGCGGGCCGCACCGCCGGCGCGCTGGTCGGGCGGCTGGTCGGCCAGAGGTCCGGCAAGGTCGCGATCGTCGCGGGCTCGCAGGGCCTGCGCGACCATGCCGAGCGCATCTTCGGCTTCAACCAGGTGATGGCGAGCGAATTCCCCGATCTCAGCGTGCTGCCGGTGCTGGAAGGGCGCGACGAGGACGACCGTTCGGAGCAGCTGCTGGCGCGGCTGCTCGGCAAGCACGCCGACATCGTCGGCCTCTACAACGTCGGCGCCGGCACGCAGGGCGTCGCCAAAGCGCTGAACGACAAGGCGCAGAACGAGAAGGCCTCTGGCGCGGCCGGGCGCGACAAGCAGGTGGTGTTCGTCGGGCACGACGTCACCGCGCTGACGCGCCGGTTGCTGCTGCAGGGCGTGATGGATGCCGCGATCTCGCAGAACCCAGGACATGAAGCGCGCGCGGCCGTCCGCGTGCTGCTCGCGCTCGCCCGCGGCGAGCCGATCCTGAGCGAACAGGAGAAGATCAGGATCGACATCGTGATGCGGGACAATCTGCCCTAGCGGCAGGTGTTTTTGGAGACAGGCGGCCAGCGGGGAAAGCGACGCAAGATCGCGCTCCCGCTTCAGGCGAAAGGGAGGACGAATTGTATCTCGGGATCGACATCGGCACGTCCGGTGTGAAAGCGGTGCTCGTGAGCGAAGCCGGCGCGGTGACCGCGACGGCATCGCGCGAGCTTGCGCTATCGCACCCAGCGCCGCTGTGGTCCGAGCAGGATCCCGACGCCTGGGTCGATGCGGCCGTCGGCGCCGTCGACGATCTCGCCGCGCGCCATCCGCGCGAGGTCGCGCAGGTCCGCGGCATCGGGCTGTCGGGTCAGATGCACGGCGCGACGCTGCTTGGCGAGGTCGGCCGCCCGCTGCGTCCGGCCATCCTCTGGAACGACGGCCGCTCGCAGGCCGAATGCGCAGCGCTGGAGCGGCGCTGTCCGTCGTTGCACGCCATCGCCGGCAATCTCGCGATGCCGGGCTTCACCGCGCCGAAGCTGCTCTGGGTGGCACGGCACGAGCCCAAGATCTTCGACCGCGTGGCAAAGGTGCTGCTGCCGAAGGCCTATGTCCGCTATCGCCTCACCGGGGAAATGGTCGAGGACATGTCGGACGCATCAGGCACGCTGTGGCTCGACGTCGGCCTGCGCCGCTGGTCCGCGCTGCTGCTGCATGCCACCGGGCTCGATCTGCACCACATGCCGCGTCTCGTCGAGGGCAGTGCCGTGAGTGCGGTGCTCGCGCCTGAATACGCGCAGCGCTGGGGCATGGCGAAAAATGTCGTCGTCGCGGGCGGCGCCGGCGACAATGCGGCCAGCGCGATCGGGCTCGGCGCCATCGCACCTGGCGATGCCTTCCTGTCGCTGGGAACGTCCGGCGTGCTGTTCCGCGTCACCGATCGCTTCGCCCCGGCGCCGGCTTCGGCCGTGCATGCCTTCTGCCACGCGCTGCCCGGCCTCTGGCATCAGATGGGCGTGATGCTGTCGGCCGCGGCTTCGCTCGCCTGGCTTGGCGGCGTGATGGAGACGCCGGCTGCAGCGCTCCTGGCGCCGCTCGGCGAGCGGGTCGATGCACCAGGCACGGTCCAGTTCCTGCCTTATCTCGACGGCGAGCGCACGCCGCACAACGATGCCGCCGCCAGCGGCGCCTTCGTCGGCCTGCGCGGCGCGACCGGGCGCTCAGAGATCGTGCAGGCCGTGCTCGAAGGCGTCGCCTTTGCCGCGCGCGACAATCTGGCGGCGCTGAGCGCAGCCAGCGGGCCGATCGCCGAGGTCGATCTCGTCGGCGGCGGCTCGCGCTCGCCGCTATGGGCGCAGATTTGCGCCGACGTGCTCGGCATGCCCGTCCATCGCGTCGAGGAAGGCGAGGTCGGCGCCGCGCTCGGCGCTGCGCGGCTCGGCCGGCTTGCCGCGACAGGCGACAATCCCGCCGACGTCTGCACGCGCCCGCGGCGGCTCGCGAGCTTCACACCCCGCCCGTCCGTCGCTGCGGCCTATGACGAGGCCTATCGGCGATGGCGCGCGCTTTATCCCGCATTGAAGGAGTCTTCTTAAGTGAACGCGCCAGCCAAATTCTTCGATGCAAGTGCACCCGTCGCCTTCGGCGGCAAGGAAGCTGAAGGCGCGCCCGCCTTCCGCTTCTACGACAAGGACCGCCTGGTGCATGGCCGCCGGCTCGAGGATCATCTGCGCTTTGCGGTCTGCTATTGGCATTCGTTCTGCTGGCCCGGCGGCGATCCCTTCGGCGGCGAGACCTTCCTGCGTCCGTGGCACCACGGCACCGACGCCATGGCAATGGCCCGCGCCAAGGCCGATGTCGCCTTCGAGCTGTTCCGCCTGCTGGATGTTCCCTTCTTCACCTTCCACGACGTCGATGCCGCGCCGGAAGGCGCTTCGCTCGCCGAGTCCGTCGCCAACCTCAACGCCATCGCCGATCTGTTCGAACAGAAGATGGCAACGAGCAAGGTCCGCCTGCTCTGGGGCACTGCGAACCTGTTCACGCACCGCCGCTACATGGCGGGCGCCGCGACCAATCCGGACCCTGACATCTTCACCTATGCCGCCGGCCAGGTCCGCGCCGCGCTGGAGGTCTCGCACCGGCTCGGCGGTCAGAACTACGTGCTGTGGGGCGGCCGCGAGGGCTACGAGACGCTGCTCAACACCGATCTCAAGCGCGAGCTCGACCAGCTCGGCCGCTTCGTCTCGCTCGTGGTCGAGCACAAGCACAAGATTGGCTTCAAGGGCCCGCTCCTGATCGAGCCCAAGCCCAAGGAGCCGACCAAGCATCAATATGATTTCGACGTTGCCACCTGCTACGGCTTCCTCGAACGCTACGACCTGCTCAAGGACGTCAAGCTCAACATCGAGCAGAATCACGCCATCCTCGCCGGTCACTCCTTCCATCACGAGGTCGCGCTGGCCGAGGCGCTCGGCGTGTTCGGCTCGCTCGACATCAACCGCGGCGACGACCTGCTCGGCTGGGACACCGACCAGTTCGCGATGAACGTGCCGGAGCTGGCGCTGGTGTTCCACGACATCCTGAACCGCGGCGGCTTCACCACGGGCGGGCTCAATTTCGATGCCAAGATCCGCCGCCAGTCGATCGACCCCGATGATCTCATCCATGCCCATGTCGGCTCGATGGATGCCTGCGCGCGCGCCTTCCTCGCCGCCGCCGACATGCTCGACGCCGGCGCGCTCAGCACGCCGCTGGCAAAGCGCTACGAGGGCTGGGCGGGGCCAGAGGGCCGTGCCATTCTCGCCGGCCAGCGCTCGCTCGCCGAGCTCGCCGACGCTGCGATGGCTCCCGGCTTCGATCCGCAGCCGCGCTCGGGCCGGCAGGAATATCTGGAATCTCTGGTCAACCGCTATGTCTGAGGAAACGCCGCTAATGACGAAGGCTGACACGACACCGGTGCTCGAGCTCACCGGCATCGGCAAGGAGTTCGGCGCGATCCGCGCGCTGCACGACGTCGACATGCAGGTCTGGCCTGGCGAGGTGGTCGGCCTGATGGGCGACAACGGCGCCGGCAAGTCGACGCTGGTGAAGATCATCGCCGGCAATTTCCGCCCCACCCATGGCGAGATGCGCTTTGCCGGCAGCGCGGTGCATTTCTACCGGCCCGTCGATGCCCGCGCCGTCGGCATCGAGGTCGTCTACCAGGACCTCGCGCTCGCCGACAACCTGACGGCCGCCGCCAACGTCTTTCTCGGCCGCGAGCTGAAGCGCAGGTTCGGTCCCATTGCCTTGCTGGACCACAAGGCGATGGCATCGCGCGCGCTCGAGCTGTTCGGCGAGCTGCGCTCGGAGACACGCCCCGACGATCTCGTCAGGCAGATGTCGGGCGGCCAGCGCCAGGCGGTCGCGATCGCGCGGACCCGGCTTTCCAATGCGCGGCTGGTGATGATGGACGAGCCGACCGCCGCGATCTCGGTGCGCCAGGTCGAGCAGGTGCTCGGCCTGATCCACCGGCTGAAGGAGCAGGGCGTCGCCGTGATGCTGATCTCGCACCGCATGCCCGACGTGTTCGCCGTATGCGACCGTGTCGTCGTCATGCGGCGCGGCGAGAAGCGCGCCGACAAGCCAATTCACCAGACCTCCCCCGAGGAGGTCACCGCCCTCATCACCGGTGCGAAGGAGGCGGCGTGATGGCTATGCCCTTGGAATCCCCGATCAGCTTCACCAATGTCGGCAAGATCAGATGGTGGCAGCGCGGCATCTTCGCCTCGCAGACCGGCTACGTCCTGCTCGCGCTGGCGGTGCTGCTGGTGATCATGCATTTCGCCAGCCCCTACTTCTTCACCCAGGGCAACATGCAGAACGTGGCGAAGAACTTTTCCTTCATCGCCATCGCCACGCTCGGCATCACCTTCGTGATCATCACCGGCGGCATCGATCTGTCGGTCGGCTCGATGATGTGCTTCTCCGCGATGATCACCTCCATGGTCATGGTCGAGCTGTCGGCGCCCGGATCGTACTTTGTCCATATGGCCGCCGACGGCAAGACGCTCGTCGCCAACGTGCCCGGATTGATCCTGGTGATCTCCGTGCTTTCAGGACTGTGCGCGGCCTTCCTGGTCGGGCTCGTCAACGGCTTCTGCATCGCGGTGCTCGGGCTGTCGCCCTTCGTCACCACGCTCGGCATGCTCTCGATCGTGCGCGGCCTCGCCTACGTGGTCTCGAACGGGCGCGGCAGCTTTCCAGGCGGGCCTGACGCCGATTATTTCTACGCGCTGACCTCGGGCGACGTGCTCGGCGTGCCCGCGCCCTTCATCTATCTGGTGATGCTCGCGGCCGTGATGGCGGTGGTGCTGCACCATACCAGCTTCGGCCGTCACGTCTTCGCGCTCGGCGGCAACGAGAAGGCGGCGGAACTGACCGGCATCCCGGTCGTGCGCGTGAAGATCGAGGTCTACGTGATCTGCGCGCTTGCGGCAGGCCTGCAAGGCATCATCATCTCGGGCTGGCTGGGATCGGCGCCGGCGAACATGGCGACCTCCTACGAGCTCAACGTCATCGCCGCGGCGGTGATCGGTGGTGCGAACCTCGCCGGCGGCGTCGGCGGCCCGCTCGGGGCCATCGTCGGCTGCGTGCTGCTGGAGGTGATCCGCAACGGCCTCGTGCTCGCGCAGGTCAACTCCTACTGGCAGCAGGCGCTCGTGGGCGTGATCATCATCCTCGCCGTGCTGGTCGACCGTATTCGCTCGCGCATGACTTAAGGAGACACTCCGGAAGGACAACGAAAGACCGTCTATCCGCCTGCCGGAGCATCACATCACAATGGATAGGCATCAAAGTGTGGAGGGAAAAGCAATGAAGAAGCTTCTGTTGGCCGGCGTGACCATCGCGATGATGGCGACCCCGGCGTTTGCCCAAACCTACAAATTTGCCGTCGTTCCCAAGGCGATGAACAACCCGTTCTTCGACGTGGCGCGCGACGGCTGCCTCAAGCGGGCCAAGGAACTCGGCAATGTCGAGTGCATCTACAAGGGCCCGATCGAGCACGAGCCGGCGACCCAGGCACAAATCATCCAGGACTTCATCACCCAGAAGGTGGATGGGCTGGCCATCTCTGTCGCCGACGTCGCGGCGATGACCAAGTCGATCGAGGCGGCGACTGCGGCCGGCATTCCCGTCATCACCTTCGATGCGGACGCGCCGGGATCCAAGCGGCTCGCCTATATCGGCACCAACAACAAGGACTTCGGCCTCGCGCTCGGCAAGCAGCTGCTGCAGCTGCGGCCCGAGGGCGGCAAATACGCCATGGTCTCCGGCGGCCCGGGCGCGAAGAACCTTGCCGAACGGGTTGACGGCGTCCGCGAAGCGCTCAAGGGCTCGAAGTGGGTCGAGGTCCAGGGTTCGCCGACGTTCTGCAACGACGATTCCGCGCTTGCGGTTCAACAGATGTCGGACCTGCGTACCGCGACGCCCGACCTCGCTGCGATCGTGCCGGTCGGCGGCTGGCCGATGTTCGCTCCGGAAGGCTACAAGGCCTTCGTCAACAAGAACAAGAAGGACATCGATGCCGGCAAGTTCACGCTCGTCGTCGCCGATACGCTCAAGATGCAGCTCGAGCTCTTGCGCGACGGCTACTCCAATGCGCTGACCGGTCAACGTCCGTTCGAGATGGGCGAGAAGTCGATGGATACTCTGCTCGCGATCAAGAAGGGCCAGAAGGTTCCGGAGGTGATCTACACCGGCCTCGATCTGGTGACGAAGGACAACGTCGCGCAACTCCTGAAGTAAGGAGGCAGGCAGGAACGCCTCCCAGCCCCGGCATTCCTGCGTTACACTCCCTCTCCCGTCCGCGGGGGAGGGAGTGCTGCTTTGGAAGGAAATTACAATGAAGCGTAGCCGGCTTGCCAACGCTCTCGATGTCACCGCGATCGGCCTCGGTTCCGCCCCGCTCGGCGGATTGTTCTCGCCGGTCAGCGATGCCGATGCGCAAGCGACGCTCGAACGCGCCTGGTCGCTCGGCGTCCGATTCTTCGACACCGCACCGCTCTACGGCTTCGGCCTCGCGGAGCGGCGGTTGGGGGCCTTCCTGCGGCAGCAGCAGCGCGATTCCTACGTCATCTCGACCAAGGTCGGCCGCCTGCTGCGCGCACCGGACGATGCTGTCCCTGAGGACGAGCACTACAAGGGCACGCCGCGTGAGCGGCCGGTGTTCGATTTCAGCTATGACGGCGTGATGCGGTCGGTCGAGGAGAGCCTGCAGCGCCTCGGCCTCGACCGCGTCGACGTCCTGCTCGTGCACGATCCCGACGATCATTATGACGATGCCGTCACCGGCGCCTTCCGTGCGCTCCAGCGCCTGCGCGGGGACGGGACGGTCAAGGCGATCGGCGCCGGCATGAACCAGTCGGAGATGCTGGCTCGCTTCGCCGAGGCCGTGCCGGTCGACTGCTTCCTGCTCGCCGGCCGTTACACGCTGCTCGACCAGGGCGCGCTGGATGCGCTGTTTCCAATCTGCCAGGCCAGAAACATCGGCATCCTGCTCGGCGGCATCTACAACAGCGGCATCCTGGCCAATCCGAGGACGAGCGCGAAATTCAACTATCAGGATGCCGATGCGGCGCTGGTGGCGCGTGCGCTGGAGCTCGACGAACTCTGCCGCAGGCACGGCACCGAGCTGAAGGCCGCCGCGCTGCAATTCTGCATGGGCCATCCGGCGGTGACGGTCGCCGTGATGGGCGCGCGGAATGCCGCCGAGGTCGCGGACAACATTGCGATGTCCGAGAAGGCCGTGCCGCCGGCATTCTGGCAGGAGCTGCGTGCGCGAAAGCTGATCGATGCGCGCGCGCCACTTCCCGGCGGAGCGTAAGGCATGATCGTCGACTCCCATCAGCATTTCTGGGATCCCGCGCGCGCCGATTATCCCTGGATGGAAGCGCCCGAGCTGGCACCGATCCGCCGTGCCTTCGGCCCGGCCGATCTCGCGCCGCTGCTGAAGGCGAACGGCATCGACGCCAGCATCGTGGTGCAATGCCGCTCCGCGCTGGAGGAGACCGAGGAATTCCTGGGTATTGCGGCTGCGACGCCCTCGGTCGTCGGCGTGGTCGGCTGGGTCGATCTGACCGATGCTGCGCTCGGCGAGACGCTCGGCCGCCTGCGCGCTTTGCCTGGTGGCGGCAAGCTGGTGGGCATCCGCCATCAGGTCCACGACGAGCTTGATGCGGACTGGCTGCTGCGCGAGGACGTCCAGCGCGGCCTCACGGCGGTGTTCGCCAACGATCTCGCTTACGATTTCCTCGTCCGCAGCCGCGAGCTGCCTGCCGCGATCGCAACCGCGCAGGCCTTTCCGCACGCGCGTTTCGTGCTCGATCACGCCGCCAAGCCGCCGATTGCGACCGGCGGGAGCGCGGAATGGGCCGAACTCATCGCAGCGTTGGCCGCCTGCGGCAACGTCTGGTGCAAGATCTCGGGATTGGCGACCGAGGCGGTCTGGAACGACTGGGATGCGGAACGGCTGTTTCCGTTCGTCGCGCACGCCGCAAAATGTTTTGGCGAGGACCGGCTGATCTTCGGATCGGACTGGCCCGTGTGCCTGCTTGCGGGAAGCTATGGCGAGATCAAGACCGCGCTGGAGGCCTGCCTGGCGAGGCTCGGCCCGCGTGTGCGGGACAAGGCGTTTGGGATGAATGCAGCCCAGGCGTATCGGCTTGGTATCGCCGCTTAGAGCGCGATGAAATGAGGCTCGATTGCTGCAAAGATGGAGGTGCGCCCCCTCTCCCGCTTGCGGGAGAGGGTCGGGGAGAGGGTTTCTCCACAATGGGATAGTCCCCTAGAGGAGAAAGCCCTCACCCGCGACCTCTCCCGCAAGCGGGAGAGGTTGGACCGAGCCCGCAGCAATCGATTTGGCCTAAAGCCATTCCGCTCAAGCTCGAAGCGGGCCCGCTCCGCGTCTACTCCGACATCGGCTTGTCGGAGATGTCCCAGTCTTTCCCGGTGAAGGTGGAGATGAACAGCGTCTTCATCGGCGTGTAGTCCTCGGGCGTGTAGCTGTAGCTGACGCCGTCGAGGAAATACGGCGAGTGGAAGCCGTTGAGGTTCGATGCTTGCTTCAGCACGTTGGCGCGGGTGAGCTCGTCGCCGCAGCGGCGCAGGATCTCGCCCATGGTCGCGGCCTGGCCGTAACCGGCGAAGGCGATGGTGTTGTCGGGGTCGATCGCCGGCGTGTACTTCTTGCGCAGCTCCTCGAACGCCATCACGTCCGGGTCCTTCTCCCATTTGGGCAGGCCGACCTCCTTGTTGTAGCGGATCGCGACGATGCCGGTGGCATTCTCGAGGCCGGCGGCATTGAGGATCGAGCGGCCGGTGGAGCCGGCGGAAAGAAGCTGCAGCGGCTTCCAGCCGAGCTCGGCCACTTTTCGGATCGACTGTGACGAGGCCTTGCCGGTCGAGATGTTGTAGAAGACGTCGGCCCCAGACTTCGAGAGATTGACGAGCTGGGAATCGACGGTCGGCTCGGTCAGATCATAGGTCTGCTCCATGATCACCTGCGCGGTGCCGCCGGCATCCGCCAGCACTTTCTTGAAGGGTGCAAGGAAGTCGCGGCCGAAATCGTCGTTCTGGTAGAGGATGCCGATCTTGGCGTTCGGCTTCACGCTGACGACGTGTCGCGCCAGGATGCGCGCTTCGGTCGGATAGAGCGGCAGGCCCGCCATCGTCCATTTGAACTCTTTCGGATTATTCCACTTCGAGGCGCCGGTGTTGAGCAGCAGCTGCGGCACGCCCTTGGAGTTCAGGTATTTGTGCACGGCGGTCTGCGGCGCGGTGCCGAGCGAGCCGTACAGCGCGAGCACCTCCTCCTGCTCGACCAGGCGCCGCGTCGCCTCGACGCATTTCGGCGCGCTGTAGGCGTCGTCCATGGTGAGGAATTTGACCTTGCGTCCGTTGATGCCGCCCTTCTCGTTCAGCATCTGGAAATAGGCTTCGCCGATGCGGCCGAGCACGCCGTAGAGCGAGCCGGGGCCGGAATGCGGCACGGTCTGACCGATCTTGATCTCGGTGTCGCTGGCGCCCGCATCGTACTTCTTCTCCGCAGCCCAGACGTAGGGCGCGGGCAATGTCGAGGCGGCGATGGTGGCGAGTGCGCCGGCGCTGAAATCGCGCCGCGATGGATTCTTGGTCATTGTTGTTTTCTCCCTGATGCGCGCATTGTGCTGACATCGCAGCTCGGCTCGCAAGTGGGAAGTCGCAGCTTTGCGACGCAATGACGCTCAAATCATGAGGCGTTAGCGCCTAGACTCAAGTTTTCTCGGCGACGACGACGAGGCCGCGCACCGGCTCGTTGTTCTCGTTGCGCGGCGAGGCCGGCTCCAGCGTCAGCAGCTTCACCCCTGCCTTCGCGATGGCGCCGCGCACATATTCCGCGGAATGGGCATAACGCAGGCCGTCGCCGAGCACGATGCCGCTGCCGCCGTGCGTCTCCAGCGTGAAGGCGAGCACGCCGCCTGAGACGAGCACGCGCTTTGCCTCGGTGAGAACAGGGGCGAGATCGGAGAGATAGACGAACGCATCCGCGGCCACGATGAGGTTCGCGCTGGCATCTAGCTTGCCGCACAGGCCCTCGAGCATGTCGGCGACTTCGAGCTCGGCATAGAGGTTCGTCGCCCGCGCCTCCTTGATCATGCCGGGCGAGAGATCAATGCCGGTGAAATGATCGACCTGCTTGGCGAAGGCCGCGGCCGCGAGCCCGGTGCCGCAGCCGAGATCGATGGCGCGCTTGAAGTAGGCGGGCTTCTTGGCGGCGACGCGCGCGGCCAGCACCGCCTTGAAGATCAGCGTGGGGGCGCGATAGCCGAGATCGTTGATCAGCGCGTGCTCGAACCGCGGCGCGTATTGATCGAACAGTGCCTGCACATAGGCCTTGGGCATCTCCGCCATCTCGGTATCGCCGAGCCGCATCAGGTGCAGGCCGGCGCCGTGCTGGTCCTCGGGGTCGCATCGCCGCGCTTCACGAAAGGCCGCGATGGCCTTGTCGCGCTCGCCGAGCTGCTGACGGATCTCGCCGAGCGTGAACCAGGCCGAGGTGAAATCAGGCGCGAGCTCGATCGCCTGCTCCATAAGGTCGGCGGCGGCGGGCAGGTCGCCCTTGAGCTGGAGGTCGCGCGCGAACTCGAAGCGGCGGTCGGCCATGAGATCGCCGGAGGTCAGGAACAGGCGGAGCGGCATTGAGGAACCAGGAAACGAAACGGGTAATTGACTCGAAGATGTGATGGCTCGACTTATATAACAGGCATGCGCCCGCAAGACATCCTGCTGCCAAATGCTGCCGGCCTGTGCTGCAAGCCCGGCGGCTTCCATATCGACCCTGTCCGGCCCGTGGAGCGGGCCGTGATCACCCACGGCCATTCCGACCATGCCCGTGCCGGCCATGGCGCCGTGCTGGCGACGCAGGAAACGCTGGACATGATGCGGCTGCGCTATGGCCAGAACTTTGCCGGCTCGACCCAAGCGATCAGCTATGGCGAGGAAATCCGGCTCGGCGACGTCAAGGTCAAGTTTCACCCGGCCGGCCACGTGCTGGGCTCTGCGCAGATCGCCGTCTCGTGCAAGGATACCTGCATCGTCGCCTCCGGCGACTACAAGGACGCGCCCGACCCGACATGCACGCCGTTCGAGCTGGTGCCGTGCGACGTCTTCATCACCGAGGCGACGTTCGGGCTCCCGGTCTTCCGGCATGGCGATGCCAGCGACGAGGTCAAGAAGCTGCTGGCTTCAGTCGCGCTGTTTCCGGAGCGCGCGCATCTCGTCGGTGCCTACTCGCTCGGCAAGGCGCAGCGTGTAATCAAGCTGCTGCGGCAGGCCGGCTATGACGCGCCGATCTACCTGCATGGCGCGATGGAGACGATCACGCATTACTACCAAAGCCGCGGGATCGACCTCGGCGAGCTCAGGCCGGTGAAGGGCATGAAGAAGGCCGCGCTCGCCGGCACCATCATCTTGGCGCCGCCATCGGCCACATCCGATCTCTGGACGCGGCGCTTTCCCGATCCCGTCACCGCCTTCGCCTCGGGCTGGATGCGCGTGCGCGCCCGGGCGCGGCAGCGCGGCGTCGAGCTGCCGCTGGTGATCTCCGACCACGCCGATTGGGACGGCCTCACCGCGACCATCGCGGCCACCGGCGCCGGCGAGATCTGGGTCACCCACGGCCAGGAAGATGCGCTGGTGCATTGGTGCCGGAGCAAAGGCCTGAAGGCGCAGCCGCTCGATCTCGTCGGCTATGGCGACGAGGAGGAGAGCGAGACGCCCATTCAGGGCGAGGCCGAAGCATGAACCGCTTCGCCGAGCTGCTCGATCGCCTCGCCTACGAGCCCGGCCGCAACAACAAGCTGCGGCTGCTCACCGGCTATTTCCGCGAAGTCGGCGACCCCGACCGCGGCTATGCGCTGGCGGCGCTGACCGGCGCACTCAGCTTCAAGCACGCCAAGCCGGCGCTGATCCGCGATCTCATCGCGGCACGCACGGATGAGGTGCTGTTCGGGCTGAGCTACGACTATGTCGGCGATCTCTCGGAGACGGTGGCGTTGATGTGGCCGAAGGCCGCGCTCGCCGCCCACAACAACCCACCGCCGCCGAGTCTCACCGAGGTCGTCACCACGCTGCGCACGCTCGGCAAGACCGAGCTGCCGAAGCAGCTCGAGCGCTGGCTCGACGAGCTCGACGAGACCGGCCGCTGGGCGCTGCTCAAGCTCGTCACCGGCGCGCTTCGGATCGGCATCTCGGCGCGGCTCGCCAAGACCGCCGCCGCGGCGCTCGGCGACAAGGACCCGCACGAGCTTGAACTTATCTGGCCGGGCCTCGCGCCGCCTTATCTCGACCTGTTCGCCTGGCTGGAGGGCCGCGGCGACAAGCCCGTCAACCGCGATCCCGCGCCGTTCCGCCCGGTGATGTTGGCGCATGCGATCGAGGATACGGATTTCGCCGCGCTCGATCCCGCCGACTACATCGCCGAATGGAAATGGGACGGCATCCGCGTGCAGGCGGTCGCCGGGCGCGGCGAGCGCGGCCATATCACCGCGCGGCTCTATTCGCGCACCGGCGAGGACATCACGGGCAGCTTCCCGGATCTCGTGCCGTCGCTGCGCCTGCCGGGCGCGATCGACGGCGAGCTCTTGATCCTGCGCGAAGGCCGCGTCCAGAGCTTCAACGTTCTGCAGCAGCGGCTCAACCGCAAGGTGGTGTCGCCGAAGCTGATCAAGGAGTTTCCGATCCACCTGCGCGCCTACGATCTGCTCGGCGACGACGAGAACGATCTGCGCGAACTGCCTTTTGCCGAGCGGCGCGAGCGGCTGGAGAGGTTCATCGCAAAGCTCGACGATTCCCGCATCGATCTCTCGCCCACCGTGCCCTTCGACAGCTGGGAGGCGCTGACGGCCGCACGCGCCGATCCCGCCAGCGCCGGCGCCGGCGAGGATGCTGACGCCGTCGAAGGCGTGATGCTGAAGCGGCGCGATGCGCCTTATCTGCCGGGGCGGCCGAAGGGCCAATGGTGGAAGTGGAAGCGCGACCCGCACATCATCGACGCCGTCCTGATGTATGCGCAGCGCGGCCACGGCAAGCGCTCGTCCTATTATTCCGATTACACCTTTGGCGTCTGGACCGAGACCGAGAATGGCGAGGAGCTGGTGCCGGTCGGCAAAGCCTATTTCGGCTTCACCGACGAGGAGCTGTTGCAGATCGACCGCTTCGTCCGTCGCAACACCACGGAAAAATTCGGCCCCGTCCGCCATGTCGTGCACGAGGGCGACAAGGGCCTGGTGCTGGAGGTCGCTTTCGAGGGATTGCAGCGCTCGCCCCGGCACAAATCCGGCGTCGCCATGCGTTTCCCCCGCATCAGCCGCCTGCGCTGGGACAAGCCGCCCCGGGAGGCCGACCGGCTGGAGACGCTGGAGAAGATGCTGAAGGCCGAGGCGGCGGAGATCGAGGTGTGATGCATCGATCGCGCCGCAAATGCGGTGCGCTCCCTCTCCCGCCTGCGGGAGAGGGTTGTCTCCGCAATGGGATTATCAAGAGAATCCCCTAGAGGAGAAAGCCCTTCTCCCGGCGCGCGGGACGATGCTTTGCATCGCCCGGACGCGCCGGCCTCTCCCGCAAGCGGGAGAGGCTAGGGAGACCCGCGGCTTGCAGCGTGCCACAATCGAAGTTCTGGCTCTGCCCGAATTAAACTCCCGTAACCCGATTGACGCCCCCTTGCGGGTTCCCCATGTCCCCCGCCGTGCCCTATAATGGGTCGAATCCGCTTCAGGAGTTTGCGATGGTCCAAGACGTCAGAGATTTGCCGGCCGGCCGCAGCGACGGCCTGCACCGCTTTCTCGGCGGCTCGCCGCTGACCGTCGCGTTCCGCCTGGTGCTGCTCTCGATCCTGGTCGGCGTCGTGCTCGCCGCGATCGGCTTCGACCCCTGGAACATCATCCACAGCATCCGCCTGTTGTTCCAGCGTCTGTGGGATCTCGGCTTCGATGCGGTGAACTGGCTGTGGCGCTACTTCCTGCTCGGCGCGGTCATCGTGATCCCGATCTGGCTGCTGTCGCGCGTGTTCGGCGGGCCGCGTCGCTAACGCTTCTCGACATGCGCGGCCGACGCAAGCACGCCATGCCGGCCGTGATAGTGCATTCGACAATCGCGGATACACGCAGCTGACATGAACGCACCGCTTCACCCCAGGGTCGACTCGAAGGTCGACTCGCGCCAGGTCTTCGCCATCGCAGGTCCCGCGATGGTCGCGAACCTCACGACGCCTTTGATCGGCGTGGTCTCGACCACCGCGATCGGCCGGCTCGACGATGCCGCGCTGCTCGGCGGCGTCGCGATGGCCTCCGTCATCTTCGACTGCCTGTTCTGGCTGTTCGGCTTCCTGCGCATGAGCACGCTGGCCTTCACCGCGCAGGCGCTCGGCGCGGGCGAGACGCGCGAGCAGACCGTGATCCTGGTGCGCGGCTTCATCGTCGCCGGCCTGATCGGCGCGGCGCTGATCGCGCTGCAGCTGCCGTTGGCTGGCGCACTGTTCGACCTGATGGGCGGCAGCGAGGGCGTGACGCACGCCGCGAAGACCTATTTCATGATCCGGATCTGGTCCTCGCCTTTCGCCTTCGCCAATTACGTCATCCTCGGCTGGCTGGTGGGGCAGGCCCGCGCCAATCCGGCCCTTGCGCTCCAGGTCGTCATCAACCTCGTCAACATGGTGGCGACGATCCTATTGGTGCTGGTCTACGACACCGGCATCGCCGGCGCCGCGATCGCCGCGCTTCTGTCCGAGACGATAGGCTTCGTGCTCGGCGTGATCGTGTGCAGGCGCTATGCGGTGGGCGGTTTTGCCGTGCCTCGCGCAACGCTGTTCGATCGCGAAAAGCTGATGCGGCTCCTGGCGGTGAACACCGACATCCTGATCCGCACCGCGGCGCTGATCGCCGTGTTCCTGTTCTTCACCGCCAAGGGCGCGCGTGCCGGCGACGTCACGCTGGCCGCGAACTCCGTGCTCAACAATTTCCTCCTGGTCAGCGCTTTCTTCCTCGACGGCCTTGCGAATGCGGCGCAGCAGCTCTGCGGCCGCAGCTTTGGCGCGCGCGACGCCAAGGGATTTGCGGATTCGACCAGGCTGGTGCTGCGCTGGGGGCTCGGCTTCGCCATCGTCGTCGCCGTGCTGTTCGCAGGCTTCGGCCCCGATATCATCAATGTCATGACGGCGAGCGAGGACGTCCGCCGCGCCGCGCGCGAGTTCCTGCCCTTCATCGTGCTCGCGCCGATCCCCGGCGTGTTCGCCTTCGGCTTCGACGGCATCTATGTCGGCGCCACCTGGGCGCGGGAGATGCGCAATCTGATGCTGTTGTCGCTCGCGATCTTCTTCGCCGTCTGGCTGGCGCTGCAATCGTTCGGCAATGCCGGCCTGTGGAGCGCGCTGATCGCGTTCTACGTCGCGCGCGGCGGCTTGCAGGGCGCGAGGTATCCCGTGCTGTATCGGGCGACGTTTACGAAGCCGTAGCTCTCGTGTCCCGGACGCGCTGCAGCGTGAAACGCGCTCCGCTGCGTCCGGGGCACGAGAGCGCCTCACAACCCCGGCCAGTCTTCCGCCGTCAGCGTCGCCGCATCGGCGCCGACGATCTCGGCCAGCGAATCCCGACCCGTGCGCAGCAGCGTCGAGGTCAGGTCGCGCTTGATCTCGTCGACGAGGCCGAGACCCTTGTAGACCAGCGACGAATAGAGCTGGATCAGGCTGGCCCCGGCGCGGATCTTGGTCAGCGCGGCGCCGCCCGAATCCACGCCGCCGACGCCGATCAGCGGGAACGCGCCCTCGACGCGCACATAGGTTTCCGCGACCATGCGCGTCGACAGACGGAACAGCGGCCGGCCGGACAGGCCGCCTTGCTCCTTCGCCCGCGTCTCCTCGCGCAATGTGCTCGGCCGCGCGATCGTGGTGTTCGACACGATCATGCCGTCGACCCGGCGCGAGCGCGCGACATGCACGACGTCGTCGAGGTGGGCAAGGCTCAAATCCGGTGCGATCTTGAGCAGCACCGGCGTGTCGCCGGCCTTCTGCCTGACACGCTCGCGGGCGTCGATCACGCGCGCGAGGAGATCGTCGAGCAGCGCGCCTTCCTGAAGGTTGCGCAGGCCCGGCGTGTTCGGCGAGGAGACGTTGACGGTGAAATAGCTCGCCACCGGCGCGAAGGTCTCGATCAGCTTGACGTAATCGCCGACGCGGTCAGGTGAATCCTTGTTGGCGCCGACATTGACGCCGACGATGCCGCCGTGCTGCGCGCGCGCGGCAAGCCGGCGCAGCGCGACTTCTGCGCCGTCATTGTTGAAGCCCATGCGGTTGATGATCGCCTCGTCGCGCTCGAGCCGGAACAGCCGCGGCCGTGGATTGCCGGCTTGCGGCTTCGGCGTTACCGAGCCGATCTCGACGAAGCCGAAACCGAGCCGCAGCAGCGCATCCGGCACTTCGGCGCTCTTGTCGAAGCCCGCGGCCATGCCGATCGGATTGGGAAAGTTCAGCCCGAAGGCGCGCACCGCGAGCTTGGGATCATCGGCACGCGGCTTGACCGGCGGCAGGAAGCGCAGGCCCTGGATCGCGAGGCGATGGGCGTCTTCGGGATCGAGCCAGCGCAGCACCGGCAGCGAAAAGGCGTCGAACGCGCGGATCACGGCAACAGCTCCGGAACATCGTGACCGCCGTCGGAGCGCGTGTTGAGGTTCATCACCGCGATCACCGCGCCGAAATCGAGCTCGCCATAGAGATGGGGGAAGAGCTCGTCATTGCGCGAGCGTTCCCAGCGCAATTCGCTCCCCAGCGCATCGCCGTCGACCTCGACCAGGAACAGCGCGCGCTGCCCGAAATAGTGCTTGCGTAGGGTCTCGGGAACCTGGGCCGCGGTCGAGAAATGGATGAACCCGTCGCGCGCGTCGTCTGCGCTGCCCCGGTAGACACCCTGCCGTTCCGCCTCGCGCCAGGCCGAGGCCGGACAGATTTTGTAGATCTTGACCACCGCTACCGCAGCCTTGTTTGTTCTTTGAGTCTTTTGGGTTTTTTCGTCTTTTGCGGGTCCTCGAAACCCGGGCGCGACCGTAAAGGCCGTGCCTTCTGAACTCAAGGCTTAGAGCCTTTTCCGCGCCGATGAAATCGGAACGGGGGCTCCAGATTCCTGTTTTGCGCGTTTTCCTGACGCGAACGGGTACCCGCTCCGTGACGAACGCCGTTCTCCCTCGCCTCTTGCGCGAAAAACGGAAAACCTGTTGATTTGAGGACAGTTTTCCTGAGTTGCGACGGGCTGGACCTTCCATGGTCAGACAGGCCAAAGCGCAGAGGATGCTGACTCACGACCAGATCTGGGCCGCGCTGGACCGGTTGGCGGCGCGTGCCGGGCTGTCGCCGTCCGGCCTCGCCAAGCGTGCCGGACTCGACCCCACCACCTTCAACAGGTCCAAGCGCGTCACCGCCGACGGACGCGAGCGCTGGCCTTCGACCGAATCGATCGCAAAAGCGCTGGCCGCGGCCGACGCCTCGATCGACAGCTTTGCCAAACTGATCGACGACGACGGCGCGAGCGATGGCCGCTCGGTGCCGCTGCTCGGTTTCGCGCAGGCGGGCACGAGCGGCGCTTTCGACGAGGCCGGTCTTCCATCCGGCAAGGGCTGGACCGACATCGCGCTGCCCGCCACCGAGGACAGCCACGCCTTTGCGCTGGAGATTTCCGGCGATGCGCTTGCGCCCGTCTATCGCGACGGCGACATCGTCCTGGTCTCGCCCGGCGCGCCGATCCGCAAAGGCGATCGCGTGGTGGTGCGGAGCAAGGCGGGCGAGATGACGGTCGCGACGTTGAAGCGCCGCACGGCCAAGGCGCTGGAGCTTCAGCCGCTCGATGCGACACGCGATGAGCGGACGATAGCGATCAGTGACGTCGGCTGGATCATGCGGATCGTGTGGGCGAGCCAATGATCGCACGACCACGCCGCCCTGCTCGGAAGTGGTCGAATGGCTGCTGCTGACCACCCCGATTCAGGTGGCGTCGAGCGATGTCGCCGCGTCGCAAGCTGTACCCGATGAACGCAAGGCCGGTGCAGAAGGACAACCGCCGCTACGTGCTCCGACCGATTTGAGTGCCTCACACCGCGGCTTCGCTACGTAGTTCAGGAATCCAGTACGCCGCAGCTTCTCGATTCATCACATCTGCCGCGGCGTACTGGATCGCCCGGTCAAGCCGGGCGATGACAGTGGAGTGGGATCACGCGCTCCTCGCCAGCGCCCCGTCGATCATGTTCACCGCGTTCTGCACGCCGTACACCGCGACGAAGGAGCCGAAGCGCGGGCCCTTCTCCTGGCCGAGCAGCACCTGGTAGAGCATGTTGAACCAGTCCAGCGTGACGCCGGGGCGGCCGTCCTTGCCCTTCTTGACCTGGTCGAGGAACGGCTCGCGGCGGCCGATCTCGTAGACGACGTTCTGGATCTCCTCGGCCGAGGCGTCCTGCGCCAGCTGCGAGAGCGCATCGCGCAGGTCCTGCAGCGCCGCGCGCTCGCTGTCATCAGGCACGCGGAACTGCTTCGTCGGCGCGACGAAGTCGCGATAATAATTGATGGCGTAGCCGACCATCGCATCCAGCTTCGGATGCGTCTGCGGACTCACGCCGGGCCGGTAGCGGCCGATGAAACCCCACAGCGTCTCGGCGTTCTCCGCGTTCGACGACGACACCAGCGTCAGGAGCAGCTGGAAGGTGACGGGCAGGTCGCCCTGCGGCGGCCTGCCGTTGTGGATGTGCCAGACCGGATTGCCGAGCTGCTGCTTGCCGTCCTGCTTCGGGAAGCCGTCGAGGAACTGCTGGTAGTCGTCGACATTGCGCGGGATGACGTCGAAATACAGCCGCTTGGCCGCCTTCGGCTCGCGATACATGAACAGCGACAGCGATTCCGGCGAGGCGTAGCGCAGCCATTCGTCGATGGTGAGGCCGTTGCCCTTCGACTTCGAGATCTTCTGGCCCTTCTCGTCGAGGAAGAGCTCGTAGTTGAAGCCTTCCGGCGGCGTGCTGCCGAGCGCTCTGGCGATTGCGCCGGACAGCTTCACGGAATCGATCAGGTCCTTGCCGGCCATCTCGTAGTCGACGCCGAGCGCGACCCAGCGCATCGCCCAGTCGGCCTTCCACTGGCACTTGACGTTGCCGCCGGTGACGGGCGTCTCGACTTCCTGGTTGGTATCGGGATCGACATAGGTCACCGTGCCCGCCGCGACGTCGCGGCGGATCATCGGCACCTGCAGCACGACGCCCGTGGTCTTGCTGATCGGCAGGAACGGCGAATAGGTGGCGCGGCGGTCCGGCCCCAGCGTCGGCAGGATGATCGCCATGATCTTGTCGTAGGCGGCGAGCATCTTCAGCAGCGTCGCGTCGAAGCGGCCGGACGTGTAATAGTCGGTCGAGCTCGCGAACTCGTAGTCGAAGCCGAAATGATCGAGGAAGGCGCGCAGCCGCGCATTGTTGTGCGCGCCGAAGCTGTCATGCGTGCCGAAGGGATCGGGCACGCGCGTCAGCGGCTTGCCGAGATTGGCCTCAAGCGGCGCCTTGTTCTTGACGTTGTCAGGGACCTTGCGCAGGCCGTCCATGTCGTCGGAGAACGCCAGCAGCCGTGTCTTGATCTTGTCCTCGGTGAGCACGCGGAAAGCGTGGCGCACCATCGATGTGCGCGCCACCTCGCCGAACGTGCCGATATGCGGCAGGCCGGACGGACCGTAGCCGGTCTCGAACAGCACCTCGTCCTTCGGGCTTTTCTTCAGCCGCGCGACAATGGCCTTCGCCTGCTCGAACGGCCAGGCGTTGGATTGTTCGGCGAGCGCACGCAACTCGCTCGGGTTTGCGGCTAGATCAATAACGGACATCAGGGGCCTCCGGGCCGCGGAAAATAGCGATTTCCCGGCAGAATGCAAAAGTTGCGAGCCGATACCCCCAGCCCTCTCGCGCTTGCGGGAGGGCTGTCGGATAGGGTGTGCAGAATGCAGCGGCATCGGCAGTGGGCTCCCTCCCCCGCTTGCGGGGGAGGGTTGGGGAGAGGGTGTCTCCGCGCTGGGACTATTGAGATTAACTGAAGGTGTCCCTGCGTGGCGAGAGCCCTCACCCGCCACGCTCTGCGAGCGTGTCGGCCTCTCCCGCAAGCGGGAGAGGCGGAGAAAGCCCGCAGACAATCCTCGTGAAATCAATATGCGAGAGCCCTGCCGCGCGGGACGATGCATCGCGCCGGCCGGCAGGCGGATCGAATGCGACGCGCCTTAATGCGCAGCTGACGCCGAGCGCTTGGTCGCGACTTGCTTCGGGGCCGGCTTGGCGCTGGCCTGCGGTGCGCTGTCCCAGCCGCCGTTCGGGACTGCAACGTTGACGGCATCGTCGGGCTGCGGCTCGGCGCTGAAGGTCTGGATCGCGAGCTTGGCGGCGGCGAGCGATTGCGGGTCGAGGCGCTTGGCGACGTCGTCGCGCTTGCCGGCCGCATCCGCATCGCCCTGGGAGGCCGCGAGGCTGAACCATTTGTAGGATTCGGCGAGGTTCTGCTCGACGCCGATGCCGCGGGCATAGAGGATGCCGAGATTGAACTGACTGTCGGCCACGCCGCGATCGGCAGCCTTGCGGAACCACTGCGCCGCGCTTTTGTAATTGGCGCCGCGACCGCCGCCGTCGGCATCGAGCACGGCGAGATTGTGCATTGCCTTGGCGTTGCCGCGCTCGGCGGCCTGGGTGTAGTAGCGGCGCGCGATGTCGGCGTCCTTCTTCACTCCTAAGCCCTTTTCGTAGAGCGTGCCGAGACGGAAGGTTGCGGGGACGACTCCGGCCTGCGCCGCGCGGTCGTACCACTTCGCCGCTTCGTCGTAATTGGTGGCGACGCCCTTGCCTTCGGCAAAGCGCAGGCCGATCTCGTAGGCCGCGGTCGCATCGCCCTTCATCGCGGCATTGCGCAAGGCCGGGCCGCCGATGCCGTCAGGCAGCTTCTCGCTCGGCGGCACCTGAATCACGCCAAGCCTGGCGCGGCTGCTGCCCGACAGCGCGCCGGTGACGTCGCTGGAGGTCGGCGGCGGCACCGCTGCGGCAGGCGCTTGCGGGATTTCAACCGAGGCCGCGCTGCCGGAATTGGGAATGGAAGCCGGCGCGGCGTTGTTCTGCGACTGCCGTCCGAGCGGTGTCGGCGAGGTCATCGACGGGGTGATCTGTTCCGGCGCGGCCGGCTTGATCTCGACCGGCGGTGGCGCGGGCTGCGGTGCCGGCTCGCTCGGAATGTTTTGCATCGCCTGCGGCGTCGGTGACAGGCTGCCGCCTTCGAGCAGGTTCATCGCCATCTTGAAGGTGCCGAGCACGATCACGACCACGCTCGCGCCGACCAGCAGCGAGCGGATCTTCGAGGTGATGGTCGAGCCACCTTCCTGGCCCTTCTCCTTGGCGCGGGCGATCGCGGCCTTGGCGCCACGGGCCGGCTTCTCGGGCGGCTGTGCGGCGGCGGCCTGCGCGGCGCGGCGCGCGGCGGCGATGAAGCTCGACGACGACACCGGCTCCTTCGGTGCGGCGGCAATTCCGCTGATCGCGTTCTCGGAGGCGGCGATCCGCTCCGACGGCGTGGCGACGCGTCCGCCCGGCCGGGTGCCCGGCTCGAGCGGGTGATCCGGCGGCAGTTCCGGCGCGAGTGCGGCGCGCGCAGTGTGCG
>NZ_LBJW01000096.1:0-130361 GCF_028128865.1 Bradyrhizobium sp. CCBAU 11357
AATGGGTGTGTGACAACCTCATTCTGGCACAACTGATGCCGTAGGGGGCCGTCCACCCCATCAGATAAGCCAAACACTCCGCTGTTGGATGGGCCCCGGCTCTGCAGCGCACCGCCGAAGAGACGCTGCGCTGCGTCCGGGGCACGAGATCGCAGCGTTAGCACACACCTGTGACCAAGCCGTCATTGCGAGCGCAGCGAAGCAATCCAGACTATCTTCGCGGAAAGACTCTGGATTGCTTCGCTGCGCTCGCAATGACGACGGAGAGAGCCAGCCCTATCCCGCCGCGCTTGCGACCTTCGTCTGCTGTGCAGGCACCTCCGTCGTCGCGATCAATCGTTTCAGCTCGGGGATGCAGGAGCCGCAATTGGTGCCGGCCTTGAGCTTGGCGCCGATCTCGGCGGCGGTGCGCGCGCCGCTCGCGATGCTGTCGCAGATGGTGCCGCGGCCGACGCCGAAGCAGGCGCAGACGATGGGACCGGTCGAGGCCGCGCCCTCGCCGGACTTGCCCGACAGCAGCATGCGGCGCTGCTCGTCGGTGACCTGATCGGCCACGAACAGGCTCTTCACCACCTCCCAGTCGCCGGCATCGTGGGCGGGACCGACGAACAGGCAGGTCTCGATGCGGTCGCCTGCGAACGAAGCCGCGCGAAAAACCCCGCCGCCGAAATCGCGATATTCGGCAACGTCCTCGCCGGCGACGCTCTCGAGCCAGGCGGGCCAGCGGGCGAGATCGGCATTGTCGGCGAAAAGATAGCCGAAGCCGCCGCTGACGGTGACGCGCGTCCACAACAGGTTTTGCGGCAGATCGAGCTGCTTGCGCGACAATGCGAAACCGCGGAAGACGAATTCGTAAGGCGCGATCGCGGCCGGCGTCGCCTTGGCTTCCGGCTGTCCCGAGAACGGATCGGTGAACGGTGCTACCATCGCCCCGACGCGGCCGTGCGAGGCGTTCATCGCGCTCCAGTGGATCGGCACGAACAGGGTGCCGCGCTGCTGCCGCTCACTGACGACGACCTTCAGGATGCACTGGCCGTAATCGGTGGTGATGCGGGCATAGCCGTCATGCGCGATGCCGTACTTGCCGGCGTCGTCGGGATGGATCTCGACGAACGGCTCGGGCAGATGCGCGCCCAGCCGCTGGCTCAGCCCGGTGCGCGTCATGGTGTGCCACTGGTCGCGGATGCGTCCGGTGTTGAGCCTCAGGGGACGCGACGGGCCGGTCTCGCCGCGCAGCACCGGCACCTCCGGCGCAATGAAGCGGCCCTTGCCGTCATTGGTGAAGAAGCCGCCTTGCGCGAAGAAGCGCTCGCCGGGCATCCCGCCTTCGCGCACCGGCCACTGCACCGGCTTCAGCGCATCGAACCCTTCGTCCGACAGCGAGGTCAGCGCGCCGATGTCGAAATCGCGGCTGCCATTGTTCTCGAAGGCCGAGAGCGCGGCGTGCTCGCGGAAGATGTCGGCGGCCGATTTGTAATTGAAACTGTCGCCGAAGCCGAGGCGCTTTGCGGTCTCGCTCAGGATCCACCAATCGGGACGCGCCTCGCCCGGCGCCGGCAGGAACGCGCGCTGGCGCGAGATGCGCCGCTCGGAATTGGTCACCGTGCCCGACTTCTCGCCCCAGGCCAGCGCCGGCAGCAGCACGTGCGGGCCGGCCTCGACCGTGTCGTTGGAGAGCACGTTCTCGGAGACGACGAACAGCTCGAGCTTCTTCAGGGCATCGCGCACCATGTCGGCATCGGGCAACGATACCGCGGGGTTGGTGCCCATCACCCAGAGCGCCTTGACCTCGCCGCGGTTGATGGCCTCGAACAGCTGCACCGCCTTCAGGCCTTCATGGGTCGCGATGCGCGGCGCCTTCCAGAACCGTCTGACGCGGTCGATGTCGGGCGGCGTGAAGCCCATATGTGCGGCGAGCATGTTGGCGAGGCCGCCGACCTCGCGGCCGCCCATCGCGTTGGGCTGGCCGGTGAGCGAGAACGGCGAGGCGCCCGGCTTGCCGATGCGCCCCGTGGCGAGATGGCAATTCAGGATGGCGTTGACCTTGTCGGTGCCCTGCGCCGACTGGTTGACGCCTTGCGAATAGAGCGTGACGACCTTCTCGGTGTCGCGGAACATCTTGAAGAAGGCGGCGACGTCCGGCTCGGAGAGCCCCGTGGCCAGCGCGGTCGCGGTGACGCTGCCGGCGATGTGGCGCGCGCGCGACAGCGCATCGTCGAAGCCAGACGTGTTCTGCGCGATATAGTCCTGGTCCAGCACGCCATTGTCGGCGAGATGCACGAACAGGCCGGAGAACAGCGCGGTGTCGGTGCCGGGCCTGAGGCCGAGGAACAGATCGACGTCGGTGGCGGTGTCGGTGCGGCGCGGATCGATCACGATCATGCGGGCGCCGCGCTGCTGCCTGTTCTTCAGCATGCGCTGGAACAGCACCGGATGGCACCAGGCCGCGTTCGAGCCGACGAAGACGAGCAGATCGGCCTGGTCGAGATCCTCGTAGCAGCCCGGCACGGTGTCGGCGCCGAAGGCACGGCGATGGCCCGCGACCGAGGACGACATGCAGAGCCGCGAATTGGTGTCGACGTTGGCGGTGCCGACAAACCCCTTCATCAGCTTGTTGGCGACGTAATAGTCCTCCGTCAGCAGCTGGCCGGAGAGATAGAACGCGACCGCGTCGGCGCCGTCGCGCGCCACGATGTGCTGCATGCGATGGGCGACATGGTCGAGCGCATCGCTCCAGGCGACGCGCTCGAGCACGCCCTTGCAGCGGATCATGGGATAGAGCAGCCGCCCTTCCAGCCCGACGGTCTCGCCGAGCGCGGAGCCCTTCGAGCACAGCCGGCCGAAATTGGCGGGATGATCGGGGTCGCCCGCGATCGCCGCGCCACCCCTCCCGTCGGGCGTTGCCAGCACGCCGCAACCGACGCCGCAATAAGGACATGTCGTCTTGGTGGTGCGGAGATTTGGATCGATCGCCGCCATGTCACGCCGCTTTCGAAGGCTGCGCCAGTGCGCGGCCGAACATCATGTCGGTGCGGATCGCCGCGACCTTGTCGCGATTGCGGATCAGTTCGAGATACCAGAGCGCATCGAGCGTATCGCCGATCAGCACCGCGCCGGTGAGCCGGCCGTCGGCGATGACGAGCTTCTTGTAGGTGCCGCGTCTGCGGTCCGACAGCACGAGACTCTCGCTGCCCTCCCCGCCCATGAAGTCGCCGGCGGAGAACACGCTGACGCCGGAGACCTTCAGATTGGTCGAGACCACGCTGCCCTGATAGGCGACGGGCCGGCCGGCCAGATGCCGCGCCAGCACGCGCGCCTGCTCATAGGCCGGCTCGACCAGGCCGTAGCAGGTGCCGCGATGCTCGGCACATTCGCCGAGCGCAAAGGTGTCGGACGAGGAGGTCTGCATCACGTCGTTGACGACCACGCCGCGGTTGACCGCAATCCCCGCCTCTTTCGCCAGCGCGACGTTCGGCTTGATGCCGGCGGCGAAGATCACCGCATCGGCCGCGATGCGGCTGCCGTCGGCGAGCTCGACGGCCTGGACATGGCCGTCGCCGTGGATGCAGGCCGTCGCGGCATTGAGCATGACGCGAATGCCCTTGCGCTCGACCAGCGTCTTGAGCAGGTCGGCCGCGGGCCCGTCGAGCTGACGCTCCATCAGCCGGTCCATCAGGTGCAGCAGCGTCACCGGCGCGCCGGCCTTGGCAAGACCGTACGCCGCTTCGAGCCCGAGCAAGCCGCCGCCGACAACGACGACGCGCTTCTTCGCCGCGGCCAGCGTCAGCAGCAGGTCGACGTCGCGGGTGTCGCGAAACGTGTGCACGCCGGCAAGATCGGCGCCCGGCACATTGAGCCGCAGCGGCGTCGATCCCGTGGCGAGCACGAGCTTGGAATATTCCATGCTCTCTTCGCCCGCGATCTTGAGCTCGCGGCGGCCGACATCGATCTCGGTGACGCGATAGCCGTAGCGGACCGTGACGCCGCGGTTTCGCCACCAATCGGCCGGCCGCAGCTCGATCTCGTGCGAGCCGGTCTCGCCGGCCAGCACGGAGGACAGCAGCACGCGATTGTAAGCGAGCCGCGGCTCTTCGCCGATCACGGCGACCGCATAGCGGCCGAGCGCGGTCTTGGCGAGCTCGTCGACCAGACGCGCGGCCGCCATACCGTTACCGACGATGACCAGCGGTTCACTCACAACGCATCTCCTATTCGGCGGCCTGCGCCTGCGCGCCGTAGGCCTCGGAAATCATGTAGCCGGACAGCACGCCGTAGGCGTCGGTCCAGGCTGCAGCGAGCTCGGGCGTCCAGGCCTCGCCAAGGCCCTTCTCGAGGGTCCACAGCAAGGTCGCGCCGACCACGGGGTAGTGCTCGGTCTTGGCGCCATAATCGACGTGACGCTTGGCGAGCGCGGAAGCCGCGGGAAGAATCGACTCCAGGTTCGACAGGCCGCCGACCACGGCGGCGAGCATGCCCATCAGCTTCTTGCGCTGCTCGGTCATGTCCTCGGGAAACATCGCACGCACGGACGGCGCCACCTCGAACAGGCGGTCGTAGAACAGCACCGCGGCGGCTTCCGAAATCGGGGCGACCTTGGCGAAGCTCTGCTGAATGAGGGTAACCTGCTCGGGCGTCATCATGTTCTCCTGTCTGTTTCGGTCTGCCTTCGTCCGCGCCATTGCGGAAAAAGTTCATGGATCAAACGTCATCAGAGAGACTTCTCCCCGCGTACGGGGAGAAGCGACATTCGTGCCAGTTTGTCGTGCTCACACACGCGCCTCGGCGAGGCTTGGGGCGCCTTCACCCTGCGGGCTGCGACGCAGGTAGAACCACCAGGTCAGAGCGAGGCAGGAGCCGTAGAAGCCGAGATAGATCGCGAGCGCGAGCTGCGGCCCGCCGGTCATGGCGATCGACTTGCCGAAGCCGCTCGGGATCAGATAGCCGCCGACGGCGCCGACCGCGCCGATGAAGCCAACGGCCGCGCCACTCTCGATGCTCGCGGTCTTCAGGGCAGCGCTGCGTGCCGCATCGCCCTTGCCGCGCACCTTGAACAGGTTCTCCTCGCGGAAGATCGAGGGGATCATGCGGTAGGTCGAGCCGTTGCCGATGCCCGTCGTCACGAACAGGATCAGAAACATCGAGAGGAAGCCGATGAAATCCTTGTGCCCGACGAAGTAGAGCGCGCCGACCGTGGCGCCCGCCATCAGGATGAAATTCCAGAACGTGATGATGGAGCCGCCGACCCGGTCCGCGAGCCAGCCGCCGAGCGGACGCGACAGCGAGCCGACCAGCGGGCCGAGGAAGGCGATCGAAATCGTCACGGTGGGGAATTGCGTCTTGAGCAGCAGCGGAAACGCCGCCGAATAGCCGATGAAGGACCCGAACGTGCCGATATAGAGATAGGCCATGATCCAGGTGTGCTTGCGCTTGACGATCGCGAGCTGGTTCTTCACCGATGATTTCGCCGTGGTCAGATTGTTCATGAAGAACACTGCGCCGAACACCGCGATGCCGATCGGCAGCACCCACATCAGGCCGGCATTCTGCAGGAAGATGCCGTCAACGGGCGTTGCCTGGAACAGGTTGAAGACGGCGAGCGTCATCAGGATCGGGGTCAGGAGCTGCACGCTGGAGACGCCGATATTGCCGCCGGCCGCGTTGAGGCCGAGCGCCCATCCCTTCATCCGGTCAGGAAAGAAGAAGGAGATGTTGGTCATGCTGGAGGCGAAATTGCCGCCGCCGAGACCCGCGGTCGATGCGACCAGCAGCATGAGCCAGAACGGCGTATCGGGCTGGCTGACGAAGTAGGCAAGCGACAAGGTCGGGATGAACAGAATCGCCGCGCTGAAGATGGTCCAGTTGCGGCCGCCGAACGTCGTCACCGCGAAAGTGTAGGGAAAGCGCATGAAGGCGCCGATCAGGCCCGGCACGGCGACGAGCTGGAACAGCTGGTCGGTGGTGTAGTGGAAGCCGGCCTGCGGCAGCTTGGTGGTGACGATGCTCCAGATCAGCCAGACCGAGAAGCCGATATGTTCGGCCACGATGGACCAGATCAGGTTGCGCCGCGCGATCGACTTGCCGGTATTGTTCCAGAACGCCTCGTCCTCGGGGCGCCAATCTGAAATCCAGCTGGAGTTCAGGGTCGGATTCTTCGTCATTGCGTATCCCTTCCAGGCTCACCGCTGCGTCGTTGCAGGCTCTGCCTCCGGCCACGGAGGCGCGCTCCGAGGCTTCACCCCCGGTGGCGAGTTCACGATGCTGATTGATGATGTTGAGGGACGTCGTCGTTGGCGTCGCGCAAAGACGCTTCAATTTCCGTGCCAGTTGCGCGCACGCAGGAAACACAGGGATTTCAGGGTGTTATTCGTATTGCCCGAATTGTTTGCAGGGCGTTTCCGCACGCTAAATTTGCGATTCGCTCAATCCCTGTGCGACGCACAGGGATTGAGCTTGATGTCGATTAATTAGGCGCGGGCATATCTCGCGTGAACGCGTGATTTACGCGGCCTCGACGAAGCGATGACGCTCGTAGAGGAATTCGAGCACGCGCTGGCGGCACTTCAGATAGGTGGCGTTGGTCGCGAGGTCGAGCCGCTTGCGCGGCCGCGCCAGCGGCACCTCCAGCACCTCGCCGATGCGCGCGCTCGGTCCGTTGGTCATCATCACGATGCGGTCGGACAGGAGCACGGCTTCGTCGACGTCGTGGGTGATCATCAGGATGGTGTTGCCGAGCTTCTGGTGCAGCGCCATCACCGAGTCCTGCAGGTGGGCGCGGGTCAGCGCGTCGAGCGCGCCGAACGGCTCGTCCAGCAGCAGCACCTTCGGCTCCATGGCCAGCGCCCGCGCGATGCCGACGCGCTGCTTCATGCCGCCGGAGATTTCCGAAGGACGCTTGTCCCTGGCATGGGCCATCTGCACGAGGTTGAGATTGTGCATCACCCAGGCGTCGCGCTCGGCACGGGACTTGGTCTTGGCGAAGACCTTGTCGACGCCGAGCCTGACGTTCTCGTAGACGGTCAGCCACGGCAGCAGGCTGTGGTTCTGGAACACCACGGCGCGATCGGGCCCCGGCGAGTTCACCTCGCGGTTCTCCAGCAGCACGCCGCCCGTGGTGGCGCCGGTCAGCCCCGCGATGATGTTGAGCAGGGTCGACTTGCCGCAGCCGGAATGGCCGATGATCGAGACGTATTCGCCCTTCTCGATCGTCAGGTTGATGTCCTTCAACACCTCCGTGGTGGCGGCTCCGCGGGTGAACACCTTGTCGATGTGGTCGAGCTTCAGATAGGCGGTCATGTCCCCTCTCCTCAGTTCTGCGCGGTGCCGCGGGTGACGACCTTGCCGAGGCCCGCGATCAGGCGGTCCAGCACGAAGCCGACGATGCCGACATAGAACAGCGCAAGGACGATCTCGCTGATATGCGAGGAGTTCCAGGCGTCCCAGATGAAGAAGCCGATGCCGACGCCGCCGATCAGCATTTCGGCGGCGACGATCGCAAGCCAGGACAGGCCGATGCCGATGCGCAGGCCCGTGAAGATGTACGGCGCCGCCGCCGGGATCATGATCTTGGAGAAGAACTCGAGCGGGTTGAGCTGCACCACCGCGGCGACGTTGCGATAGTCCTGCGGGATGTTGCGGATGCCGACCGCGGTGTTGATGATGATCGGCCAGATCGAGGTGATGAAGATGACGAAGATCGCGCTAGGCTGGCCGTCGCGGAAGGCCGCGAGCGAGAGCGGCAGCCAGGCCAGCGGCGGAATGGTGCGCAGCACCTGGAACAGCGGATCGAGCCCGCGCATGGCCCAGACCGACTGCCCGACCAGCACGCCGAGCCCGATGCCGGCGATCGCCGAGAGCGAGTAGCCGAAGGCGACGCGCTGGAGGCTGGCGGAGAGATGCCAGAACAGCCCCTTGTCGATGCCGCCATGGTCGAAGAACGGATCGAAGATCAGCTCCTTGGTGTCCTTGAAGACTCTCGACGGCGGCGGCAATGCCGAGCCGGCCCTCCGGCAGACCAGCTCCCACACCAGCGTCAGCAGCGCGATCACGACCAGCGGCGGGATCACGCGCACGGCCGTCTCACGTGCGATGCGAGCGTAAACTTCGGCGCGCGGGGGACGCTTCGGCGTCAGCGCGACGACGGGCGCACTTGTTGCGGCAGGCGTCGCGGTCTCAACCTCGATCTTCGTGGCAGTCATGTTCATCGCTATCTCTCTCCGGCGTGGCAAGGACGATGCGGCCGCCCCTAAAGGCGGCCGCAGGGCTCCATCAGACTTCGACGCGCTTGATCGCCAGCGACTTCAGATAGGCGGCCGGATTTTCCGGATCGAACACCTTGCCGTCGAAGAAGGTCTCCTTGCCGCGCGAGGTGGAGGCCGGAATGTCGGCGGCGGCGACGCCAAGGGTCTTTGCCGCGTCCTTCCAGAGGTCCTCGCGGTTGACCTTGGCGATCAGCGCCTTGCTGTCGAAACCAGCCTCGTATTTGCCCCAGCGGATGTCCTCGGTCATGAACCAGAGATCGTGGCTCTGGAACGGATAGGAGGCATGGTCGCGCCAGTACTTCATGATGTGCGGCGAGTTCTCGACCACCTTGCCGGGGATGCCGTAGTCGAACTTGCCCTTGGCGCGGTCGGCGATGTCCTCGACCGGGCAGTTGATCCACTGGCGCTTCGCCATGATGGTGGCGAGCTCTTCCTTGTTCTCCATCTTGTCGGCCCATTGCTGGGCCTCCATCACGGCCATCAGGATCGCCTTTGCGGCCTTCGGGTTCTTGTCGACCCAGGCCGCGCGCATGCCGAACGACTTTTCGGGATGCTTGCTCCAGATCTCGCCGGTGTTGACGGCGGTATAGCCGATGCCCTGGTGGACGAGCTGACCGGGCCAGGGCTCGCCGACGCAGAAGGCGTCCATGGTGCCGACCTTCATGTTCGCCACCATCTGGGGCGGCGGCACGGTGATGGTCTCGACGTCCTTGTCGGGGTCGATGCCGCCGGCTGCAAGCCAGTAGCGGATCCAGAGGTCATGCGTGCCGCCCGGGAAGGTCATCGCGACCTTGGCCGACTTGCCTTCGGCCTTCTTCTTCTCGAACGCGGCCTTGAGCACCGAGGCATCCGCGCCGACCTTGAGGCCGGCATATTCCTTGGCGACCGAGATGCACTGGGCATCGAGATTGAGCCGCGCCAGGATGTACATCGGCGTCGGCTGGTTGTTCTGCGTCACCTTGCCGGCCGAGATCAGATACGGCATCGGGGTGAGGATATGCGCGCCGTCGATGCCGTTGCCTTCGGAGCCGAGCACGAGGTTGTCGCGCGTGGTGCCCCAGGACGCCTGCTTCTGCACGTCGGTGTCGGGCACGCCGTGCTTGGCGAACAGGCCCTTGTCCTTGGCGACGAACAGCGGGCCGGCATCGGAGAGCGCGATGAAGCCGAGCTTGGCGCCCTTGACCTCGGGGCCTGCGTCCTGCGCGAAGGCGCCGGCGGGGAAATTCAGTTTAGCGGCGGCAAGAAGTGCGGCGGTCGAGCCGGTGGCCTTCAACAATTGCCGGCGGCTGAGGCCGGTCGTTTCCGAGGGCCGGCGGATGCGCTTGGTCATAGGCAGTGTCGTCCTTTGGCGTCGTTGCGGAATGATTTGCGGCTGTGCGCGCGAGCTGCCCGTCCGTCCGGTTGCGCCGTCCTTGGCGCGTGCGAACGCACGACGGGGGGACCCCCGTCTGGTGGCGTCAGCAAATCGGATGAGATGTCTCGCGGGACGGCTTCAATGGCGTCGGGCTGAACGTATTCAAGCTTCATGCCAAGCTTGCCGCCGCAAAAACCTATTATTATTCAATATATTATAACGGCCGCGCCAAACTGCCGCAGGCCGGTTCCGCATGCGAAATTTGCGATTTGCTCATTCCTTGTGCGACGCACAAAGCTTGTGCACCAGCTCAATCAAGAGGCCGCGAGGGCGGCAGAACGAGATCAGGCAGAGCGGGATTGCATTGAAATTGCTCTCTATTTCTGGCGCGCCGTAGCGGCACGCAACTTGCTTCACAATTGCCGTCAACGACGACTGCGGCTTGGCCGCATTGATGCAGCCTGTGGCGGCTGCGTCCCGGAAGCTCACCTGCTTCGCGGTCTCCCGGCTTCAGAGTCCTCGTGACGCGATTCCCAAAGCTTCCAGACTTTCCATAGCCCTCGTGCGCGGCAGGCAGCCCGCACGACCGATGACGTTCAGCCGCGCTCTCGCCAGGGCGCGTGTCGATCTCACTTACGAAGCAAAAGGAACCATTGATGTCGTATCTCGCGCCTTCGGAATTCGTCACCAAGATGGTGGATGCGGGCGAGTCCAAGATCTTCATGTCCACCCGGGATACCATCATCCGCGCCTACATGGCCGGAGCCATCCTGGCCCTCGCGGCTTGGTTCGCCGTCACGATCAACGTCAACACCGGCCAGCCGCTGGTCGGCGCGCTGTTGTTCCCCGTCGGCTTCGTCATGCTCTATCTCCTCGGCTTCGACCTGCTGACCGGCGTGTTCGTGCTCTCGCCGCTCGCGCTGATCGACAAGCGCCCGGGCGTCACGCTCGGTGGCGTGCTGCGCAATTGGGGCCTCGTCTTCGTCGGCAATTTCGCCGGCGCCTTCACCGTGGCCTTCATGATGGCCTTCGTCACGACGTTCGGCTTCACGCAAGCCCCCGACAAGGTCGGCGCGGCCATCGGCAATATCGGCGAAGGCCGAACGCTGGGTTATGCCGCGCACGGCGCGGCCGGCATGGCGACGCTGTTCCTGCGCGGCATGCTCTGCAACTGGATGGTCTCGACCGGCGTCGTCGGCGCCATGATCTCGACCTCTGTCCCCGGCAAGGTCATCGCGATGTGGATGCCCATCCTGGTGTTCTTCTACATGGTGTTCGAGCATTCCGTCGTGAACATGTTCCTGTTCCCGTCGGGCCTGCTGCTCGGCGCGAAGTTCTCGATCATGGACTATCTGATCTGGAACGAGATCCCGACCGTGCTCGGCAACCTCGTCGGCGGCCTCGCCTTCACCGGCATGACCCTCTATGCCACCCACGTCATGACCCTGCCGAAGCGCCAGGCGGAGAAGGCTGCAAAGCCCCGCGTCGCCGCCTGATCACACGCACCTCAACACGAGAGCCTCGCCCGTATAGGGTGAGGCTCTCTTTGCCTTGGTGGCGACGATGACCCGCGGACTCCTGATTTCGGTCGGCCAGCACTCCGACAAGGGCCGCAAGCCCGTCAACCAGGACTTTCACGGCGTCCTCATTCCCGAGGAGCCGCTGCTCAGCCTGAAGGGCATCGCGGCCGTCCTCGCCGACGGCATTTCCTCGAGCACGGTGAGCCAGATCGCCAGCGAGTCGGCGGTCAAGAGCTTCCTGATGGACTATTACTGCACGTCGGAATCCTGGACGGTGAAGACCTCCGCCCGCCGCGTGCTGGAGGCAACCAATTCCTGGCTGCATGCGCAGACGCGCAAGAGCCAATATGCCTATGACCGCGACAAGGGCTATGTCTGCACGCTCAGCGCCATGGTCATCAAGGCGGCGACCGCGCACATCTTCCATGTCGGCGACTGCCGCATCTACCGCCTCGCCGGCAAGGCGCTGGAGCAGCTGACCGACGATCACCGCATCATCGTATCGTCGGAGCAGACCTATCTCGGCCGCGCGCTCGGTATTAATCCCCAGCTCGAGATCGACTACCAGACGGTCGAGATCCAGGTCGGCGACACCTTCCTGCTGGCGACGGACGGTGCCTACGAGTTCGTCGATGCGCGTTTCGTCACGAGTGCCATCAACGAGCACGCAGCCGAGCTCGACGGCGCGGCGAAGGCGATCGTGGAGGAAGCCTATCGGCGCGGCAGCGACGACAACATCACGATCCAGATTCTGCGGATCGACGCGGTGCCGGAAGAAACCGGCGTTTTCGATCGGACCTCGTCGCTGCCACTCCCGCCTCTTTTGGAGCCGCGCGCGATGTTCGACGGCCACCGGATCATCCGCGAGATCCATGGCAGCAGCCGCAGCCACATCTATCTCGCCGTCGATGCGGAGACCGAGGAAACGGTCGCGCTCAAGATTCCGTCGATCGACCTGCGCGACAACCAGGCCTATCTGAAACGTTTCCTGATGGAAGAATGGATCGCGCGGCGGATCGACAGTCCGTACGTGCTCAAGCCGCGATCGCGATCGACGCGGCGCAATTACCTCTACGTCGCGACCGAGTTCGTCGAGGGCCAAACGCTGCGGCAGTGGATGCTCGACAATCCGCGTCCCGATCTGGAGACGGTGCGCAGGATCATCGAGCAGATCGCCAGTGGGCTTCGCGCCTTCCACCGCATGGAGATGCTGCACCAGGACCTTAGGCCCGACAACGTCCTGATCGACAAGACCGGCACCGCCAAAATCATCGACTTCGGATCGGTGAGGGTCGCAGGCGTTGCCGAAGCCGCGCCGAGAGCGGCCGACGCGGAAATTCTCGGCACGGTTCAATATACGGCACCGGAATATTTCCTTGGGCAGGGCGGCTCGCCCCGGTCCGACATGTTCTCGCTGGCCGCCATCTGCTACCAGATGCTGACCGGGCATCTGCCCTACGGCGCCCAGCTTGCGAAAATCCGCGGACGATCGGACGCGTGGAAATTGCGATATCGCCCTGCGATCGACGCCGAGCGCGGCATCCCGGGCTGGATCGACGGCGCGCTCAGGAAAGCGCTGCATCCCGATCCCTACAAGCGCCACGAGGACATGTCCGAGTTCGTCTTCGAGCTCAGAAATCCCAATCCGGCCTATCTGAACACGCGCATCACGCCCCTCCTCGAGCGCAATCCGCTGATGTTCTGGAAACTGACCTCGGCCGCGCTCGCCTGCGCTGTCGTCGTGCTGCTGGCGCTGCTGCACGCGCGCTGAGGCGTGGAGAGATCCGTAAGCTCCTGATTTCGAGAGGAAGTCACTTGGACTGCGGGACGCCTCCGAAGAGGCGATCCCGCAGATTGATGGTCGTTGTGACGATCAGAGCTTGCCTTCCGCGAGCAGTTCGCGGGTCCGCTTCAGCGTCGACAGCAGAGCGGCCTTGTAGCCCTTGTCGCTGTCGAACTGCGCCTGCTCGGCCTGCTCCTCTGGCCCGAACGGTGTCTTGTCGCGCAGGCCGGTGTAGCAATAGAACCGCAATTGCAGCGCTCCCGCTTCATCTTCGAACAGCTCGTTGATGATCGCGCCTTCGCGCGGACCGGCGGCCTGAAAGAAGGTCACCTTGCGCTCAGGCTCAAAGCTGACGATTTCGCGCAGATCGTCGCCTGCGATCGTGGCTTCGCGCACGATGTGTGTCGCGCTCTCCTCCACGACCTCGCAGTGAGTGCAGAGATCGGGCGGAAGGAACAGGCGGGCATCGCGTGCCTTGAGAACCAGGCCGCGCCAGACTTGCGCGCGGCTCAGTGGCGTCTCGCCTTGCGGATTCACCGGAACGGTAGCGGTCGAATAGATCATGATGCAATTCCTTGACGTGATCGGGGAATGCCGCTGCCCTCAGGCGGAGGCCGTGATCTCGGAGACGAAGTCCCGGTAGGAGCGCAAAGGGCGGCCCAGCATCTCGGTCAGACGCTCGACGTCGCCGGCATCGGGTATCATCCCCTCCGTGAGAAAGCGCTCGCTCATCAGGCGCATGTCGAAGGCCATCCAGCTCGGCATGAACTGCCTCAGATTCTTTTCGAAGCCAGCAGTGTCGTCGCCCGGGTAGACGATCGTGCGGCCCAGCACCTCGGACCAGATGGCGGCGGCCTTCGCGCCGGTCAGCTCATCGGGACCGACGAGATTGAGGCGTGCGAGCGGAAGCGGCGTTGCAGCCCGTTCGCGCCGAATGAGCTCGATCGCGGCGATCTCGCCGATGTCGCGTGCGTCGATCATCGCGAGGCCCTTGCTGCCGATCGGCATCGGATAGATGCCATAACCGAGCACGACGTCCTTGATCGTGAGATCGTTGTTCATGAAGTAGGCCGGGCGCAGGATGGTGGCGTTGAAGCCCATCTGCTCGATCATGCGCTCGACACCGAACTTGCCGGCAAAGTGCGGCACGTTGACGTAGCGATCGCTGTGGATCACCGACAGGTAGACGACCCGCTCGACGCCGGCCTCCCGGGCGACGTTGAGCGCAACCAGCGCTTGGGTGAATTCATCCGCGACGACTCCGTTGAGCAGAAACAGGGTCGAGACTCCCGTGAAGGCGCCGCGCAGCGCGTCGACGTCGGGGAGGTCGCCCTGCACGACGGTGACCTCTGCAGGCAGGTTCGCCTTCGCGGGATCGCGGACGAGCGCGCGCAGGTCGGCGCCGCGCTTGACGAGTTGTTCGACGACGTGGCGGCCAACGGTGCCGGTGGCGCCGGTAACGAGGATGGTCATGGGGGTTACTCCGGGTTGGGTTTGAAGACACCCCGAAACTAGTGATCCACAATCGGTCCGATAGACGGTATATTTGGACAGACCGTCTCACTGGTGGAACACATGGATCTCCTCGCCCTCGCCGATTTCAATCTGGTCGCCCGACATGGCGGGTTCGGACGCGCCGCGCGTGCCGCGGGTCGTCCGAAGGCTACCTTGTCCCGCCGGGTCGCGGAGCTCGAAGCGGCGCTCAACCTGCGCCTGTTCGAACGCGGCGCGCGCACCTTGAAACTCACCCAGGAAGGACGCGCACTTTACGAGCGGACCGGGACGTTGCTGACCGAGCTCGACGAGACCGCCGCAGCAATCGCTTCGGGAGGCGACAGGCCGCGCGGCAAGTTGCGCATCAGCGCACCCTTGCTGTTCTCTCAGATCGCCATGGGGAAGCTGGCTGCCGCCTTCGCCCTGAAATATCCGGAGGTCCGCCTGGAAATAACGACGGAAGACCGGGCCGTCGACATGGTCGAGGAAGGTTATGACCTCGTCATTCGAGTCGGTCCCGATCCGGATGAGAGCCTCGTAGGTCGCATCTTCCTGCGCGACCGGCTGGTGGTCGTGGCGAGCCCGCGCCTGAAACGACCAAAGGACAAGCTCGCAGTACCCGCCGTCGTCCGCGGGACGGGTGACCGGAGTGTCGCCTGGAACGTGACGGGGCATGCTGGTCGATTGCGTTTTGCAGTCGATCCAGTGCTCAGCCTGGCATCCCTGATCATGGTCCGTGACGCGGTCAGAGCCGGCGTCGGTGCTGGATGCCTTCCCCTGTCCCTCGTCAGTCCCGATCTATCCGTTGGCACGTTGAGCCATTGGGGTGACATCGACGCCTCTGAGATCCAGCTGTGGGCGCTCTACCCGTCGCGGCGATTGCTGAGCGCACGTGTTTCCGCCTTCCTCGACTTCCTGAAGGAAGCCTTTCCAAAGGGCACGCCCGAGGAGCTTGCCGCCTATGTCGAAAGATAGTCGCTGCGCGCGCCGATTTGCTGACCCTCACGCCGGCTCCGCCGCCTTCGTCCCCAGCGGCTTCGGCGCCGTGCCGCCGCCGGGCTTGAGGTGGAATTCGTAAGTCATCAGATGCCACCGCCCGTTCGCCTTGGTGCCGTCGGGCATTGCGAGGTCATTGCGCGGCTCGACCTTGGCGACGAGATCGTCCTTCACGCCGAACACCACGTCGGAATCGAGATATTCGTCGCCGTCCATGAAGACGTGGGTGATCAGCGGCTCATAGCCCTTGGCATTGACAAGGAAGTGCACGTGGGCCGGGCGCATCGGGTGGCGGCCGGTCTGCACGATCATCTCGCCGACGGGACCATCGGTCGGGATCGGATAGCTGCACGGCAGGATGGTGCGGAAGAAGAAGCGCCCATCGTCATCGGTGATGAAGCGCGCGCGTGCCGAGGCGCCGACCTCGTCATAGTTCGGCTTCTGGGAATCGTAGAAGCCGTCATCATCGGCGTGCCAGACGTCGACGGGAACGTTCGCAAGCGGCTTGCCCTGCAAATCGGTGACGCGGCTCTGCACGAACATCCGCTCGCCGGTCTGGTTGTTGGGCGAGATGTCGGTGCCATGCGCAGTCACCTTGTGCTCGCCGACATAGAACGGACCGAGCACCGTGGTCTGCGTGGCACCGTCGCGATCCCTGTGATTGACCGCATCGACCAGCATGGAGACGCCGAGCACGTCGGACAAGAGGATGAATTCCTGGCGGGTGTCGGTGCATTTCTGCCCCGTCCGGGTCAGGAAATCGATCGCGTGTTCCCATTCCTCGAAGGTGAGACCGGTCTTGCTCACGTAATCGTGCAGCGACTTCACCAATTCCTGCAGCAGGAATTTCGCGCGCGTATCAGGGGTCTGGTCGAAGCTTTTGACGACGGCTTCGGTGAGGTCGGTCTCGTTGAACTGGGTCATGGTGCGTTTGCCCTCGCGTTTTTATCGTTGGCCCGGTCGGGCGTTCCCGACCGGACACTACACCACTCGGCAGCCCCGCGTTAAGCGCGACCGGCTTGGAATGGGCCCGCCATTTGGCTATCACGGTTCTCGAGAAACGCCCCGGAGGAACTGATGCTCGCCCCCACCCCCGCCTCGCCCGAATCCGTCGGCATGTCCAAGGCTGCGCTCGACCGCGTCGATGCGCATCTCAAGCGCCGGTACATCGATGCCGGCCGTTTCCCGGGCACGCATCTTCTGGTCTACCGCCGCGGCAAGGTCGCGCACAGCTCGGTGCAGGGCTTTGCCGACGTCGAGCGCAAGGTGGCGGTGAAGGACGATACGATCTATCGCATCTATTCCATGACCAAGCCGCTCACCAGCGTCGCCTTCATGATGCTGGTCGAGGAAGGCCTCGTCGCGATCGACGAGCCCGTCGCCAAATACATTCCGGAGTGGAAGGATCTCGGCGTGTTCGTCGCCGGCACCTATCCGGCGTTCCTGACCCGGCCGCCATCCCGGCCGATGCTGATCGTCGACCTCTTGCGCCACACGTCTGGACTAACCTACGGCTTCCAGCAACGCTCCAACGTCGATGCTGCCTATCGCACCGAGAAGATCGGCGAGGTCGAGAAATCCGGCACGCTGCAGAGCATGATCGAGGGCCTGGCAAAGATCCCGCTGGAGTTCTCGCCGGGCGAGTCCTGGAACTATTCCGTCGCAACCGACGTGATCGGCTATCTCGTCGGAAAGATCTCGGGGATGCCGTTCGAGCAATTCCTCAAATCGCGCATCCTCGATCCGCTCGGCATGACCGACACCGACTTCCACGTGCCCGCCTTGAAAGCGCATCGCTTCGCGGCCTGCTATTCGGCGGATCCGGGCGGCGGCATGACCTTCCATGCCGGCCAGCGCCGCGAGGGGCTGACACTTCAGGACGATCCGACAACGAGCTCGTTCCTGTCGCCGCCCTCGTTCATCTCCGGCGGCGGCGGGCTGTGCTCGACGGTCGCCGACTATCTCACCTTCTGCCGCGCGCTGCTCAATGGCGGCGAGCTCGGCGGCGTCAGGCTGATCGGGCCGAAGACGCTGGCGCTGATGACGACCAACCACATTCCGGGTGGCCGTGCGCTGCCGGAGGTCTCGCGCTCGCTGTTCTCGGAAGCGACCTATAACGGCATCGGTTTCGGTCTCGGCTTCGCCGTCACCATGCGCCCGGCCGAGACGCTGATCGCCGGCAGCCCCGGCGAATACAATTGGGGCGGCGCCGCCACAACCTCGTTCTGGATCGATCCGGCCGAGGAGCTGATCACGATCTTCATGACCCAGGTGCTGCCGTCGAGCGCTTACCCGCTCCGCCGCGAGCTGCGCAGCATGGTCTACGCCGCAATCACCGAGAGCAACCTGTAACCAATCACGGCCGATCCCGCGGCTGCCGGCCGCGGGATCGCACGATCAAGCGCTCATTTGAGCATCTCCGGCACGATCAGGCGCGGCAGGAACAGCGAGACGCTGGGCCAGACGATGAGCGCCGCCAGCACGAGCAGCATCGGGATCAGCATGATCATCGTGTCCTTCAGGGCATAGCGCAGCCGCACGCCGGCGATCGAGCAGGCGATCATCAGACAGAGGCCATAGGGCGGCGTCACCAGCCCGAAGGCCAGCGACACGATGGAGATGATCGCGAACTGAACCGGATGGAGATCGACCGACTTGGCGAGCGGCTCCAGCACGGTCCCGACGATGATGATCGCCGGGATGGCGTCGAGGAAGCAGCCCACCACCAGAAAGCAAAAGGCGATGAAGAAGCCCGCCGTGACCGTGCCCATGCCCCAGGTCGAGACATTCGCCAAAAGTTCCTGCGGGATCTTGTAGTAGGCCAGCAACCAGCCGAACGCGCTCGCCGTGCCCACGCAGAACAGCGCCACGCCGGCAAGGCGGCCGGTGTCGAGCAAGGCCTTGTACAATTCGCGCAGGCCTGTCTCGCGATAGAAGAATGCGGAGAGCGCTACGGAATAGAGCACCGCGACGCAGGCGGATTCGGTCGCGGTGAACCAGCCGAGCAGAATGCCGCCGACGATGATGAACGGCGTCATCAGCGCCGGTATCGACCGCCAGATGGCGCATCGCATCTCGACCCAGGTCGACTTCGGATATGTCGGATAGCCGCGGCGTACCGCGTAGACGTGCACAGTCGCCATCTGCGCGCCCGCGATCAAAAGGCCCGGCACGATGCCGGCCAGATACATCGCCGCGATCGAGGTCGAGATCAGCCCGCCCCAGACGATCATCAGGATCGACGGCGGGATGATGACGGCAAGCACCGCCGATACCGCCGTGATAGCGATGGAGAACGAAAGGTCGTAGCCCTCCTTGCTCTGCGCATCGATGAAGATCTTGGACTGGCTCGCCGCATCCGCGGTGGACGAGCCCGAGATGCCCGCAAAGAACACCGACAGCACGACGTTGATCTGCGCCAGCGATCCCGGCCAATGCCCGACCATCGAGCGCGACAGCTCCACCAGGCGGTCGGTGATGCCGCCGATGCTCATCAGGTTCGCCGTCAGGAGGAAGAACGGCACCGCGAGCAGGATGAACGAATTGTAGGCGTTGAAGGTTTCCTGCGCGAGCATCATCAGCGACAGGCGCGGCTCGATCAGAAGGATCGGCACGCAGGCCAGGCCGAGCGCGAAGGCGACCGGCACGCGCACGATGAGCAGGCCGATGAAGACCCCGAACAGCACCATCGCGGCCTGTCCGGCAGAAAGTACAGTGCCGCTCATTTCTGTGCCCCGACCAGAATGCGCATTTCATCAATGATCTGTTCGCCCGCAAACACGATCCACGTCACGCCGGCCACCGGCCAGGCGACGTGGATCAGCCAGAGCGGCAAATCGGCCAGCTCCGACGTTCTGTTCCAGGCGAAGCGTGTGAATTCGATTCCGGCCAACACGAACACGAGGGCCAGTGCCAGCACGCCGAGCCGCGCGATGATCCGCACCGCGGCCTCCGAGCGCCGCGACAAATCCGGCCACACGTCGACCTCGAAATGCTGCGCCTCGCGGATGCCCACCATGGCGCCAATCATGATCGTCCAGACGAACAGGAAGCGCGCCATCTCCTCGGTCCAGATGTAGGAGGGAATGAACGGCGTGTAGCGCGAGACGATTTGCAAGGTGACGGGGATGACGAGGATGCCGACGCAGGCGGCGAGCAGGAATTCCAGCAATTTCGCATAGGCCGCGGTGACGCGACGCCACAGCGACGGCGTGGACGGGAGGTGCATTTCGGACATTGGAGCTCCGTACGGCGCTCATCCGCCACGTCCGGGCAGGAAGCGGGGCCTGCCCGGCATGCTGTCGGCGGACGGGGCGGCCTCAGACGACGTTGATCTTGTCGAAAATGCCTTCCGCGCCGATCTCCTTGGCGTAGGTGGCCATGACGGGGTCGGCGAGCTTCTTCATGGCGTCGCGCTCCTCGAACGGAACGCGCTTGAGCTTGCCGGCCTTCTCCAGCGTGTCGAGCTTGACGACCTCCTCGCTGGACTCGAGCTGGCGGCCGTAATCGCCGGCCTCCTTGCCCGCCTTCATGATCGCGTCCTGCAGATCCTTGGGCAGGGTCTTCAGCGTCTTCACCGAGAAGCAGATCGGCCGGATCGACACGGCGTGCTGTGTCAGGTTGAGATGCGGGGCCACTTCGTAGAACTTCATCGCCTCGACGCCGGCCGCCTCGTTCTCGCCGGCCGAAATGACGCCGTTCTGGATCGCGTTGTAGATCTCGTTATAGGCGATCACGGTTGGGCTCATGCCGACGGCCGCGAAGGTCTTCGACCAGATCGGCGCGCCCTGCACACGGACCTTGAGGCCTTTGAGATCGGCGAGGTTCTTGAGCGGCTTGTTGGCGAAGATGTTGCGGATGCCGCCGCCGGCATAGCCGATCAGAACGACTTCGGCCTTGGCCGCGACCTCGTCGGCGATCGGTGCCAGGATGTTGGCTTCGACCACCTTGTTCATGTGCTCGATGCCCTTGAACACGAAGGGCGCATCGATGAACGGGGCCGCCTTGGCGAAGGTCGACATGTGGGCCGGCGAGACGATGCCGTAATCGACCGCCTTGCCCTGCGACATGTACTCGAAATACTGCTTCTCGAGGCCGAGCGAGGAGTTCCTGTGCAGGGTGAAGTTGACGGGCTTGCCGTAATATTTCTTCACCAGCTCCTCGAACCGCAGCAGGGCCCGGTTGAAGGCATGATCGTCATTGAACTGCACGGCACCGTTCAGCGTGATCGGAGCTTGCGCCCTCAGGATCGACGGCATGCCAATGGCAGCTGCCGCAGTGGTTGCGCCGATCCCAGCGAGAAATGACCTTCGCTTCATCGTCTCCCCTCCCTTTGATGCTCCAGCCCTGTCGCCGGGCCGTGAGCGCAGCCGTTATGCGGCTTGTGAGAGGCAAGCGTATGAAAAACCTCGACGGGACGGAAGTGATTTCGCGTACGTTGCCGGCCCTCATCGTCGCGGCGCTGTTCCGGCACGACCTGCTGCACTGCAACGGACGCTCCGGCCGGCGCGCTCAGAAGGCAGCCGTGCGGACCTGTGCGCTGCACGCAATAGGACCGCGCGGCTCCTCGAAGCCTAATGCAAATGACCGATCAGATAGATGCCGCCGCCGATCACGATGATCGCCGGCACGGCCCACAGAATCAACACTGGCATCACGCTCCTCCTTAGTTGGACGTGCAGACCTTGACCGTCTTCATGCCGCTCTCAGCCTCAGTGCGCGTCTTGTAGATCGTGCCCGAGGGGCTGACGACGGTCATGGACGTGTCCGTCGGCTTCTTGTCGACGATGGTGCACTTCTTGGTCTTGACGTCCTGGACGACGTAGAACTCGTCGGCCGCGAACGCCGGCAGGGACAGCGCAGCAACCATCAGTGCTGCGGACGCTATTCTCAACTTCATGTTCTCCTCCTCCAGTTCGCAGGGCTCGTTGCCTGCTGATTCCGGAACGGGAAAAACAGGCAATTTGTTCCTTTTCGCAGGGAACGCCACCCGCGATGAGATGTTGGTGCGGCGCTATTCACCTCAGAGGAGAACCAGGATGAAGAAGCTGTTTTTGCTGTCCGCCGCGGCAGCGTTGATCTCGACCGGCGCTTTTGCGCAATCCACCGTGGTGACCACCACGGGAACCGGCCACGCGGCCGCGGTTCAGATCGAGCCGCAATACAGGACCAAGATCAAATCCTACGTCACCGAACATCGCATCCGCCCGGTCACGACGAAGGAGAAGATCATCGTCGGCGCGACGGTGCCGAGCGACGTCGAGCTCGAGGCGGTTCCGTCCGATTGGGGCCCGTCGCTGACGAAGTATCGCTACGTCTATTCGGGAGAGCGCGTGATGCTGGTCGATCCCGGCTCACGCACCGTCGTGCAGGAAATCGACTGATCTGGACGGGAGAGCGGCCATCTCGGCGGCGGCCGCCCTCCCCGAGTTGATCGCGTGACGTCGATCTGTCCGGAAAACCGCGTCGCGCGGTTTTCCGGATCATGGTCTAGACCGTCGAGATGCCGTCGATCGGGCTGATGTCCCCGACGAAACGCAGCAGATCGGCCATCGTGAACTCGCCCGGCACCTGCGAGGGCAGCGTCGGCTTCCAGTTCTTGCCCTTGAGCCAGAGATACGACTGGTGGTCGCCATGGACGAGGCCGACGAAGACCTCGGCGAGCAGGGTCGCGCCGACCGGCCCGAGCCTTTCACCGCCGCCCCGCTGCTCCGCCTCCTTGAGGATGTAGTACCAGAGCGGGGTGTGCTCGTGCAGGCCGTGCTTCTTCGCCACCGCGCCGTCGGTCCCCTTGGAGATTTCGGCCGGCGTCAGCGGGTTCTTGATCTTCATGGCCTTGGCGACGTCCTGCCCGGAGGGCAGGCCCAACAGCACGCCGCGCTTGAGATTGCGGAACGGCAGGCTGCCGCCGTCGCCGGGCAAGGTGTGGAGTTGCGGCACCACGAACGGGTCGATCTTGCGCGACGGATTGAACGTCACGCCGGCAGGATTGTTCGGCAGCACCTGATAGAAGCGCCGCCAGTCGATGATCCAGTTGCTCGAAAGCACCGGAAGCTGAATCGGGTTTGGCGCCAGATCGCCGATGATGCCGCCCGACAGCCCGGTGAACCTGAACAGCAGATCCAGGGTTGCCGGAGTGAGGCCGCCGGGCGTGAAGATCCGGTTGTGGCTATAGACCTGGCGCACCATGCTGTGGCCGAGACGGTAGACGGCGGCTGAAAACTCGACGGGCATGTAGGGTGTCTTCTTGAAGCGGTAGAAACGCCGCCCCTGCTCGAGAATCTTCGCGACGATCCCCTTCTCGGTGATCCGCTCCACGAAATCGTGCAGGACCATCCATTGGTAGTGCCAGGTCACGATCCGGCGCGCTTCCTCGAAGATCTCGCCCGCCGGCTTGCCGGACGCTGCGAGCTGATCGCAGACCTTGTTGTGAAACTTCAGCATCGCAAGATGGGTTTGCGCGACGAGCAGGTTCTCGTCGTTGCGGTGATCGCCGATCAGGGCAAACCCCTCGGGATTGCGCGGCAGGTCGTTGCGATGATCGCCCGTGATGGCATCGACGTTGACGGTCTTGCCGATCAGCAGCTTGGGGCCCGGTGTCTTGCCGGTGTCGGTCGCCGAATTGCGCGCGTACAGATGACGGCTTCCGTCGGGACCGAGACCATAGATGCTGTCGAGATCGAGCGCGGGCGTGCGAAAATTCGTGACCGCCGTCGGATCGGCTTCCTTCTCGCCGAAGGAGGTCAGATCCAGCGTGATATCATGATCGACGAATTGCCCGAGATAGGTGAAACCCGCCGGGACATTGGGATTGTTTCCGGCGGCGTCGCCGGGGGCGGGATCCTTCATCGCGTCGGCGAGCTCATGCAGCGGACCGTCGTCGACAGCCAGCGGCTCCAGGGTCGGAAACATCCTGCCAAACATGCCCGGATCGTCGTGTCCGGAAAGCGTATCCAGAAATTGTCGCGTCGGTTGACGTCCGGCCTTGCCATGACCGGGATGAACATTCACGTCGGTTCCCATCGCTTGCTCCTGCTCAAAATGCTGTAGGGGAGAGGGGCGCCGAAGATGCCGATTGGTTTAAAATTCTCGTTTCAGTATACGTTCAGAAGAATTGCCCCTCAGGGTGTAGTACGACGAAACATTACCACAGATTGCATTCTATGGATGTGTCCTACCGCGAGGCTTTTTGCCCCACCGACGACACAGGCTTTTGATCGCCCGCAGCTCGAGCAGGAAAGACTAAGGCGCGATCGACCGCCGGCCCAATCGGGCTTCAGCGTTTGGCAGCGAACCGCGACCAGATCTCAGCGTCGGTGTAGAAGTCCACGCCGCCATCGAGATCTCTCACCAGCCATTCGCCGAGATAGACGATCTGAGTGCCGCTGCGCCGCTCGTGCCGAAGCTCGAATTTTCCGTCGGCATCCTTCTGCAGCGAGCAATTCGACTGAACCCAGCTCGGCCACTCCTGCAACGGTTGCCCCAAAAATTGCCAGGCAACCAAAGCCGCGTTGTCCGACAAGGGTTCTAAGCGCAATGTCTTGGTCACGTGATCTCCACCATGCGAGTTTGTCCCCGATGCAAACGTCTCGGGACCGGAAAGGTTTGGAAACGTCGTTCCCTGACAGCATGCCTGACGGGTTCCAACGGTTCCTCTACTTTTTCGTCCGTGAAAACCCGGTCCCCTCGCGCCCTAACCGATCGTCTGCAGCGCCGGAAACGTCTCCAGCAGCCAGATGCTCACATTCGAGACCGCGCCCGTGAGAAAGCCGATGCCGGTGATCACCATCAAAGCGCCCATGGCGCGCTCGACATTGACGAGGTGGCCCTTCATGCGCGCGAACAGCGCGGAGAACTGCTCGATCATCAGCGCGGCGATCAGGAACGGAATGCCGAGGCCCGCGGAATAGACCGCGAGCAGGCCGGCGCCCTTCGTCACCGTGGCTTCCGCCGCGGCGATCGAGAGGATCGCGGCGAGGATCGGGCCGATGCAGGGCGTCCAGCCGAAGGCGAATGCGAGACCCATGATATAGGCGCCCCACAGGCCGACCGGTTTGGGGATCGGCAGCCGCCCCTCGCGCATCAGAAGGCCGATGCGCGTCAGGCCGAGGAAGTGCAGGCCCATGACGATGATGACGATACCGGCGAGGATCGACAGCTCCGCCGACCAGGCCCGGATCAGCCCGCCGATCAGCGAAGCGCTGGCGCCGAGCGCCACGAAGACGGTGGAGAAGCCGAGCACGAACAGGAGCGCCGACATCATGATCGCGCGCTTGGAGACCGCGGCCGGCTCGTCGCTCTCGACATGCTCGATCGTGGCGCCCGTGAGGTAGATCAGATAGGGCGGAACCAGAGGCAGGACGCAAGGCGAGAGGAAGCTGACGAGGCCGGCAATCAGCGCCGCCGGGATCGAAACATTTTGCATGATGCAGTCGGAGCCATCTCAGGCCCCGGTACGGCGCGCAGGGAACGCGCCCGGCCCGGAGCCGAACCGGCTCTGGTGTAGCCGATGCCGGAGAATGCGCAACAGAGGCGCACAGAACCAAGGCTCCTCCCGATGCCCTCCGTGATCACAGATGCGGCATCGGGACGCGCACAAACCTCGCCAAAAGCGGGATTCGGCGGCGCGGCTACTTCACCACGCGGAGCAGCGGACGCCGGGGCTGGTCCTGCGTCTGCTTGGAAGGGGGCGGCGGCTCGCTCGCAGCGCTCCGCAGCATTTCGTCGCACAGCGCCTTGAGATCGGCACTGTCGATTCCTTTCAGTTTCATCCTGACATCGAGGATGACGATGGACAGCATCTCGGCCGACTCACGGCTGTTGCACGCATTGAGAACCCTGCGGCACTCCTCGAGCGTTTCCAGCACCGACTGCAACTGTTCGTCTGAATGCGACACCGGCGTTCTTTCCGTTAATTCGGCCTGCGAGACGTATCGCTCACGCCCCCTTCGGCCCCATGGAAAACAAAAGATAGCACGAGGCGACTGCGCCTTCGAACCTGATTTCAGTGTGTTTCTGCTGTGGAACCGTGCTTCCGGCCGCGATCGCCATGCGGCACCATTGGCGATCGCCGAAATGCTGGGGGAGCAAACGCTTGAGGCGGTGCGATCGATCCATGAATCGATCCATGAGGGGCGACAGCATGGACTGGCGCGCAAAACCATTCATTGCGGACAGCGCCGGCAATCCCGCAGCCATTTTGCGGCTCGCAACGGAACTCACGCCATACCCCTCAGTCGAGCCGATAGTCTCGCCCGAATCCCAACTCATGGCAGCATCCAAATACCGCCCTCAGGTAGTAAGGATGACGTTCAAAACTCGTCGTTCCCCAACCCGTCGTGGTTGTGGTTTGCTCCAGATTCTGCCAGTTTAGCTTTCCAAAGGAAATTGTATGCACTCCTTGGCGGAAAGGGGCGTTCCGCTGGCGGAACGCCCAAAGACAAATCTCAGCGGCCTCTCGGATTGGGACACCGCCCGCATATTTTTGGAAGTCGTCCGAAGCGGAAGTTTTCGCTCGGCGGCGGAGCGCCTGTCGCTGTCGATCAACGCCGTGCGGCGCCGGATCGATGATTTCGAACGCCAGACCGGCACCACGTTATTCACCCGCGACGTCCACGGCACCCATCTGACCGATGAGGGCGCCCTGGTGGTGTCCGCCGTCGAGCGCATGGAGGCGGCCACCTTCGACGTGCTGCGCGCCAGCGATTCTATGGCCAACGCCCTGTCCGGCGAGGTCCGCGTCGCCGTCACCGAGGGGCTCGGCACATTCTGGCTGGCCCCGCGCCTGGTCGAATTCCAGCAGGCCTATCCGAAGATCCTGGTCGACCTGCATTGCGCGATGCGCTCGGCCGACGTCTCGCGCCACGAGGCCGACGTCGCCATCCATCTGTCCCGTCCCTCGGCGCTCGACATCAAGCTGGTGCGGCTCGGCCGCATGCATCTGATGTTCTGGGCCTCCGAGAAATACATCGAAAAGCATGGCGCGCCGCGCTCGGCGGCGGAATTGATCAAGCATCGTCTGGTGCTGCAATTCGCCGACCAGCTCGCCGCCAAGGAATCTTTCGAGAGCTTCTTCCCGGGCGTGTCCGAACGTGACCTTCTGGTCATGAAGACCAACGTCTCGAGCGCCAATTACTGGGCGGTCGCGAATGGCGCCGGCATCGGCGTCTTCCCGAGCTACGCCATCGCGCTTGGCGGGAAGTTGATTCCACTGGAGGTCGAGCTGAACCGACCGCTGGATATCTGGCTGTCCTACCACCCCGGTAGCGGCCGGATCCCGCGCGTACGACACATGATTGACTGGCTGATCGAGGCTTTCAATCCGGCCCGCTTCCCGTGGTTTAAGGAAGAGTTCGTGCACCCGCATGAATTCAAGGACTCGTATATGGGCGAACCCCTGACCCAGCTCTTCGGGGGATTTTCAACCGAAGAACAAAGGTGAAAACAGAGATGAAAGCAGCGGCGAAAAGAATGAAGCAGCGCAGCGCGGGCAAGCCGGACATCGAGCTTGGCAAGCGGATTCGTCTGCGGCGCGTCGAGATGAAGATCTCGCAGGCCGAGCTCGGTGAGAAGCTCGGCGTCAGCTTCCAGCAGGTGCAGAAATACGAGAAGGGCGTCAATCGCGTCGGTGCGGCCCGGCTTCAGCAGATCGCCTCCGCCCTCGATGTGCCCGTGACCTTCTTCTACGACGGTGACAACAAGGCCCGCGAAGTCGAGAGCCTGCTCTTCCTCGACTCGGCCTTCAGCCTCCGCCTGCTGCGCGCCTACAGCAAGATCAAGGATCAGACGGTGCAGCGTCAGCTCGTCTCGCTGATGGAATCGATCGCGGCGAACGAGAGCTGAGGCCGATCGACGGTCCGGCCTTCACGGCCGACGTTCAATCCGCCGCGTCACGGGGACGCGGCCGGATTGCACGAGATCGGCCGAAAGATGTCTGCGCGCAACTGCGCGCGGCCTGTCTCGGGGCGCCTTGGCCGCCCCTTTTTCTTGGCAATCTTTCTTCGAAGTTTCCGCCCCCGTCGAATGTCGTGCGCCATGCAATCGCAGCACGGCCGGATGCAGGCTCTGCTCTTCCGCGCCGGTTGACCGCGGCGCCGCCTGCGCCGCACATTGCGCCTCGCCACCGAGCAGCGAGCGCGCGATGCCAGACACTTTCAGCATGACCGAAAAACCCTACGCCGACGGCAAGATGCTCACGCACACGGCCGACGGCGTCGGCGTGATCACCTTCAACAATCCCGACAAGCGCAACGCGATGTCGCTGGAGATGTGGGAGGGATTTGGCGAGGCGCTGACCGCCTTGCGCGACGACGACAAGGTGCGCGTCGTGATCCTGCGCGGCGCCGGCGGCAAGGCGTTCGTCTCGGGCGCCGACATCAGCCAGTTCGAGAAGGTCAGGCACAACGCGGCGGCGTCCGAGCAATACGCCAAGCGCAGCGCCGCCCAGCGCGCCCTCCTCGCCGACTATCCCAAGCCGACCATCGCCTGCATCGACGGTTATTGCCTCGGCGGCGGCATGCAGGTCGCGATGCTCGCCGACATCCGCCTCGCCTCGCAGGACAGCCAGTTCGGCATTCCCGCGGCCCGGCTTGGCATCGCCTATGGCTATGACGGCTTGAAGCACCTGGTATCGCTGGTTGGCCCGTCCTGGGCGCGGCTCCTGATGTACACGGGCATGCGCATCGATGCCGCCGAGGCGCTGCGCATCGGCCTCGTCGAGCGCGTGTTCCCGCAAGGCGAGCTCTGGGGCGAGACCATGGCGATTGCCGAGACGATCGCGCAGAATGCTCCGCTCGCGATCAAGGCGGCCAAGATCACCATCGCGCAGGTCTTGAAAGACGAGAGCGCACGCGACATCGACGCGATCAAGGCGATCGGCAATGCCTGCATGGACTCGGATGATTTCCGGGAAGGCCGCCAGGCCTTCATGGCAAAGCGCAAGCCGCAGTTTCAGGGCCGCTGAAGCTGAACCGACATTCAGGAAGATTAAATTCCGCGCGCGGCCCAGTCGCCATAGCAACCAGTTGATCTCCCGCAAGTTCTCCCGCCACCAACGAGGGAGATTGCGATGAAACTCAGAATTGCTTTTCTTGCGCTGGCTGCGGTGGGTGGTGTGTCGCTCGCGTCGGGACCGGCGCTTGCGGCAATGCCGAACGGCATCCCGCAGGCCGACAAGATCGCAAGCGGTCCGGCTGCGAATATCGATCAGGTCCGCATGGTCTGCAACGCTTGGGGCCGCTGCTGGTGGCGACCAAACTATTACGGTGCCTATGGCTATTACGGCCCACGCCGTTTCTACGGGTCACGGCCATATGGCTATTACGGCCACCGCCACTGGCGTCGTTGGTAAATGACGTAGGGCCCCGAGGACCGCTTTCGCGCGCGCGTCGACTACAGCGCCGCAAGTACCGCCTTCGTGATATCAGCCGTGCCGTTGCTGCCGCCGAATTCCATTGGCTTGATGCCGCCGGCATAGACCTGGTCCACCGCACGCTCGATCGTCTCGCCGGCCTCCGCGGCGCTCTCGACGCCGTGCTTGTCGGCGAGCCAATCCAGCATCATCGCAGCGGACAGGATCATGCCGGTGGGATTGGCCTTGCCCTGCCCCATGATGTCAGGCGCCGTGCCGTGGCAGGGCTGGAACACCGCGTACTTGTCGCCGATGTCGGCCGACGGCGCCATGCCGAGGCCGCCGATCAGGCTCGCGGTGATGTCGGAGACGATGTCGCCGAACATGTTCTCCATCACCATCACGTCGAAATCCCAGGGACGCTTGACCAGCATCGCCGAGCAGGCATCGACATAGAGCCGGTCGGTCTTCACCTCGGGATGCTTCTTCTCGATCTCGTCGAAGATGCCGCGGAAGAACGCAAAGGCCTTGAACACGTTCGCCTTGTCGACGCAGGTGAGCGCACCGGGCTTGCCGCGCGCCTTGCGCCGCTCGGCGAGGCGGAACGAGAACTCGAACAGGCGCTCGGAGGTTTTGCGCGTGATCACCATGGTCTCGCGCGCGTCCTCATGGGTGACGACGCCCTTGCCCATCGAGGCGAACAGTCCTTCGGTGGACTCCCGGATCACGACGAGATCGATGCCGCGCTGGTCCGCGCCGACGATCGGGCTCGGCACGCCCGGAATGAGCCGCGCCGGACGCACGCCGGCATAGAGATCGAAGATGAAACGCAGCTCGATCTGCGGCGCGATCTCGGTATTGTCGGGGTAGCGCACCGATGGCAGGCCGCAGGCGCCCAGCAGGATCGCGTCAGCCTCCTCGCAGAGCTTGATGGTGCTATCCGGCATCGACTTGCCGGTCGCGAGATAATGGTTGGCGCCGGCCGGAGCCTCGGAGAAGCGGAAGCCGAAGCCGGATTTTTCGCCGACCTTGCGCAGCACCTCGAGCGCCGGCGCCATGACCTCCGGACCAATGCCGTCACCGGCGAGCACGGCAATGTGGAAGGCGTTGTTTGCGGACATGGAAGCCTCGAGGAAGGAGTTGGCCAAGTCGTCATTGCGAGCGAAGCGAAGCAATCCAGAATCTTTCCGCGGAGGCAGCCTGGATTGCTTCGTCGCTTCGCTCCTCGCAATGACGACGGAGAGAGCGTTGGTTATGGCGTCAGCACCGTACGCCCGACCACCGCACCCTGCTGCAATTGCAGCAGCGCGTCGTTGGCCTTGGCGAGCGGTTGCCGCGTCACCGGGATCGGCGGCACCCTCTTGGACCGCACGAGGTCGAGCAGCTCCTGCGTTTCGCGCAGGTTTCCGACATAACTGCCCTGGATCGTCACCGCCTTGATCGGAATCAGCGGCAGCGCCCAGGTCGCACCGCCGCCGAACAGGCCGACGATGACGAGCTTGCCGCCTTTGGTCAGGCAATCGAAGCCGAGCTGCGTCGTAGCGGAGTTGCCGACGAGGTCGATCACGGCGCGGATCGGCCCGCCGGCCTTCTTGGCAAGCTGCTCCAGCGCATCCGGCGCCTTGGGATCGACGGTTGAGAGCGCACCGGCCTTCTCCGCGGCCTCGCGCTTCCGGGCGTCGATATCGACCATGATCGCGCCCTTGCCGCCCATCGCTTTCAGCAGCGACAGCGCCATCAGGCCGAGACCGCCGGCGCCGAACATCACGATCGGCGTGTCGAAATGCTGCTCGACCTTCTTCAGCGCGCTGTAGGTGGTGACGCCGGAGCAGGCATAGGGCGCGGTCGTCGCGGGATCGAGGCCCTTCAGATTGAGCAGGTAGCGCGGATGCGGCACCAGCATGTGATCGGAATAGCCGCCGTCGCAATAGACCCCGAGCGAGCGCGGCGTCAGGCACATGTTCTCGTCACCGGCGAGGCACGTGGCACATTTGCCGCAGCCGATCCAGGGATAGACTAGGCCGACATCGCCGACCTTCAGGTCGCCCTGGTCGGTCGGCTTCACGTCCGGGCCGAAGGCGAGGACCTCGCCGACGGTCTCGTGGCCCATGGTCAGCGGCAGGTTGATGCCGCGGTCCTTCAACGAGAGCGGCTTGCGGCCATGGCCGAGATCGTAGCCGCCTTCCCAGATGTGGAGGTCGCTGTGGCAGACACCGGCGGCCTTCACCTTGATCAGCACCTGCGTGCCCGCGGGCTGCGGCGTCGCCTCGTCGAACTCCTGCAGCGGCGCCTTGAAATCGGCAACCTTGAAACTCTTCATCGGCGTCCTCCGGCATGCTTCTTGTTGTCGCGCTACCATGCCACGGTCGGCGCGGCGAGACAAACCGGTCTTAGTTCAAGCCAGCGGATGGTGGCAAGCCGCGAACTGGCCGGGAGCGAGTTCGCGCAACTCCGGTATCTCCGCGCTGCAACGCTGGTCGGCCCGCGGGCAGCGGGTGCGGAAGCGGCAGCCGGATGGCGGCGCAATCGGCGACGGCGGCTCGCCGGCCGCCACACTTTCGGCGGAACGCACGTCCGGATCCGGCACCGGGATCGCCTGCAACAGCAGCGCGGTGTAGGGATGCGCAGGCCGCGCGAACAACTGCTCGGAAGGGCCGACCTCGCAGAGCCGGCCGAGATACATCACCGCGACGCGATCGCTGACCGCTTTGACCACCGCGAGGTCATGGGCGATGAACAGCAGCGTCAGGCCGAAGCGCGCCTTCATCTCCTCCAGCAGGTTGAGGATCTGCGCGCGAATGGAGGCGTCGAGGGCCGAGACCGGCTCGTCGCAGACGATGAATTCAGGGTTGAGCACCAGCGACCGCGCGATACAGATACGCTGGCACTGGCCGCCGGAGAATTCGTGCGGCAGGCGGTTCGCCACGAGATCGGGGTCGAGCCCGACCGCGGAGAGCACCTCGTGAACGCGCCGTTTGCGCTCGGCGGCATCCTTGACGCCAGCGATGATCAGCGGCTCGGCGACGATGTCGCCGATGCGCCGGCGCGGGTTGAGCGAGGCGATCGGGTCCTGAAAGATCAGCTGCACGCGGCGGCGCATCCTGCGCAGCGCATCGCCGTCCATCGCGGTGAGGTCCGCGCCGTCGAACATCACGCGGCCGGACTTGGCGCGGCGCAGTTGCAGCACCGCGCGACCGAGCGTCGACTTGCCGCAGCCGGATTCGCCGACCAGTCCCAGCGTCTCGCCGCGCGCGACCTCGAGGCTGACACCGGAGACGGCATGAACAATCTTGTTGCCGAGGCCATATTCGACGACGAGATTGTCGACGTTCAGAAGCGGCGCGGGGCGCACAGCAAGCTGCATCATGCCTCGATCCCCTCCGTCATCCGGATCGGGTGGAAGCAGGCATAGACATGCCCCGGCATCTCAGCACTCGTCAGGACCGGTTTGGCCTCATGACAGCGCCCGGTGGCATAATTGCAGCGCGGCGCGAAGGAGCAGCCCTTCAGCGGCCGCGTCGGATCGGGGGGACGGCCCGAGATCGCCGGCAGCGGCGTATGCGGCGCGGCATCCAGCTTTGGGATCGCCGCCAGCAGCGCCTCGGTGTAGGGCATGTGCATGCGCTTGAACAAGGCTTGCGTCGGCGCGCGCTCCACCACCCGGCCCGCATACATCACCGCGACCTCGTCGGCGCGGCCGGCGACGACGCCGAGATCGTGGGTGATGATGATCATCGCCATGTGGCGGCGGCGCTGCTCGCGCGCGAGCAGATCGAGGATCTGCGCCTGGATGGTGACGTCGAGCGCGGTGGTCGGCTCGTCCGCGATCAGGAGCTTCGGCTCGCAGGACAGTGCGATCGCAATCGCGATGCGCTGGCGCATGCCGCCGGAGCATTGATGCGGATATTGCGCGAGCCGCTGCTCCGGCGCGGGAATGCCGACGGCGGCGAGCAGCTCGATGCTGCGCGCCTTCGCGGCGGGGGCGTCGAGCTCGAGGTGCTCCTGGATCGTCTCCATCAGCTGCGTGCCGATGGTGAGCACCGGGTTGAGCGAGGTCATGGGGTCCTGGAACACGACCGCGAGATCGCGTCCGCGCAAGCGCCGCAGGCTTTCAGGCTCGAGCCGCACCAGATCCTGTCCGTCGAACATCACCCGGCCCGTCAGCTTCGCCTTCTTCGGCAGCAGCTGCAGCACGGCGCGCGAGAGCATGGTCTTGCCGCAGCCGGATTCGCCGACGATCCCGAGCGTGCGGCCGGCCTGCAGCGAAAGGTCGACGTGATCGACGGCACGCAAATTTCCGCGCGGGGTCGGCAGCTCGACCGCGACATCCTCGATGGTCAAGAGCGGCGCGCTCACAGTGCCCCCTGACGTGGGTCGGTGAGGGCCCGCAAGGTGTCGCCGACGAGGTTGAAGGCCAGCACGGTGAGGAACAGTCCGGCCGCCGGCAGGAAGGCGAGGCGCGGCGCGACGTCGAGGCTGTCGCGTCCCTCGCCGATCATGCTGCCCCAGCTCGCCATCGGCGGCGGCACGCCGAGGCCGAGAAAGGACAGCGCGCCCTCGACCACGATGGTGACGGCGACGCCGAGCAGGAAGAAGGCGAGCAGCGGCAGGATGACGTTCGGCAGCAGCTCGCGCAGGAGGATGCGCGCATGGCTGGCGCCGAGCGCCTCGGCCGCGATCACGAACTCGCGCCGCGCCAGTGTCAGCGTCGCCGCGCGCGCCACGCGCATGAAGGCGGGAATGCCGAGCACGCCAAGGACCATTGTCAGGTTGGGGACCGACTGCCCGAGATAGGCGACCACCGCGAGCGCGAAGATCAGCGGCGGAAAGGCGAGCAGGACGTCCATGCTGCCGACCACCAACGTCTCGAACCGGCCACGGAAATAACCGGCCAGCAGGCCGAGCGCGCCGCCGACGACGAAGCCGATCATGGGCGCGATCAGCCCGACCGCCAGCGACACCCGCGCGCCAAAGATCAGCCGGGCGAGCTCGTCGCGGCCGAGCCCGTCAGTGCCGAGCCAATGCTCGCCGGAGAAGCCGGCGCGCCGTTCCAGCATGTCCATGTCGACAGGGTTCTGCAGCGGCAGCACCGGCGCCAGGATCGCGAGCGAAAGGATGATCGTAAGCCAGGCGCTTGCGATCCAGAACAACGGGCCGAGCTTGCGCTTGCGGCCGACCGGCGCAGCCACCTCCTCGTCCTGGATCGACAGCTCAAGCGTGGCCATGGCGGATCCTCGGATCGAGCACGGCGTAGAGCATGTCGACGATGAAGTTGACGATGACGAAGCCGCAGGCGACCAGCAGCACCACGCCCTGGAGGATGACGAGGTCGCGGGTGTAGATCGCCCCGACCAGCAGCCGGCCGATACCGGGCAGCGCGAAGATCGATTCCACGATCAGCGTGCCGCCGAGCAGGCGGCCGATATTGATGCCCGTCACCGTCACCAAAGTCAGCGACGAAGGCTTGAGCGCATGCACGAACAGGATGCGCGATGGCGTGAGGCCCTTTGCTTTCGCGAGCGCGATATAATCCTCCTGCAGGGTCGCGATCATGTCGGAGCGCAGCACCCGCATGATCCCCGGCCATTCCGCCAGCGCCAATGTCAGCGCCGGCAGCACGAAGAAGCGCAAATTGGCCAGCGGTGCCTCGGTGAACGGCACATAGCCGGTCGCCGGCAGCCAGCGCAGCTCGACCGCAAACAGATAGATCAGCAGGATCGCGGTCAGGAACGACGGCATTGACAGCATCGCGAACGCGCTGCCGGTCATGAAGCGGTCGAACGCGCCGCCGGCGCGCGCGGCACAGGCGATCGCGACGGGAACGCCGATCAGGAGCCCGATGAACTCGGCCATCAGCATCAGCTGCAGCGAGACCGGGATGCGCTCGGCGACCGCCTGCAGCACCGTCTGCCCGGTGCGGAACGAGCGGCCGAGATCGCCCTGCAGCAAATGGCCAAGCCAGCTCAGGTAACGCCACCACAACGGCTGATCGAGCCCCATGTCACGGCGCAGCGCCGCGACATTTTCCGGCGTTGCCTGGTCGCCGAGGATGACGAGCGCGAGATCGCCCGGCAGCAGCGAGGCGATCAGGAACGTGAGCAACGAGACGGCGAGCAGCACCGGCAGCATGCCGAGCAGCCGGCGAACGACGAAGTTCAGCATTGCGCCGTCATTCCAGCCAGGTGGTCGAGACGTCGATCACGCCGTTGTAGATCTTGGGAAAACCCTTCAACTTGGCGCTCGACAGCGCGTAGTTAAGTGTTCTGGAAGGTCCAGAACCAGATCGCCTCCTTGTTGATCAGGCGGCTGATGGCGCAGTAATCCTCGGTGCGCTGGGTGATGTCGGCGGTGACGCGTGCGTGGTCCAGAAGCCTGTCGAGCTCGGGATCGGAGAAGCCGGCGAGCGCCAGCGGGCTGCCGCTGCGGAAGTTCGCGTACATCTGTGGATCGGGATCGGCGAGATCGACGATGCGCCACGGCGTCAGCTGGAACTGGCGGGTGAAGGCGCGCGTCGGAATCGTGGCCTGGTCGACCTGCTCGATCTCCATGTTGGCGCCGACGCGTTTCCAGAACTGCTGCAGCACCTGGCCGATCATGCGGCCTCGGGGCGTTGCGGTCACCAGCATCTTGAACTCGACCGGCTTGCCGTATTCCTTGATCAGCGCCTTGGCCTTCTCGACCTCGAACGGCAGCGCCCCGTCGTCCTTGCACTTGACCCAGGAGCCGTCGCCGTAGGGATTGCTCGCAGGCCGGCTCAGGCCGTTGCTGATCGCCTGCGACATCTTCGGACGGTCGATCGCCATCACCAGTGCCTGCCGCACCCGGACGTCGTCGAATGGCGCCACCTTGGTGTTGAAGGCGTAGACCTGCGCGCCCGAGCCCTTGTAGGTGTGCACCGTGAGCTTGGGGTCTTTCTGCGCCTTCATGATGTTGTCGGCGTCGTTCTCGTCGTCCCAGATGATGTCGGCCTCGCCCGATTGCAGCGAGGCGAAACGAGACTGCGCGTCAGGCAAAGGCTTCAGGATGATGCGGTCGAGATAGGGACGGCCCTTGTCCCAGTAATTGGGGTTCTTCTCCAGCACCATGCGGTCGCCGGCGGTCCATGATTTCAGGATATAGGGGCCAGTGCCGACGGGATTGCGATTGTAATCGTCGCCCTTGGTCTTCCAGGCCGTCGGCGAATGCACGACATTGTTCTGACTCTGGATGGTGTTCGTCGCCGGCAGGTTCACGGAAGGATCCGTGAGATTATAGACGATTGTGTATTCGTCGGGCGCCAGCACCTCCTTGACGTTGGTGATGTAGAAGGCGCAGCGGCACTTGTTGGCGGGGTCCTTCTGCCGGTCGAAATTCTCCTTGAAGGCCTGCGCATTGAATGGCGTGCCGTCATGGAATTTCACGCCTTCGCGAAGCTTGAAGGTCCAGCTCTTGTAATCGTCGGAATGGGTCCAGGACACCGCGAGCTTCGGGGCGGCCTCGCCCTTGTCATTCAGCGTTGTGAGCGTGTCGAAGATCGCGGCGGCAGCGGTGAAGGTCGAGGTGTCGTAGACGCCGACCTTGAGCGGATCGAAGCCTGAAATCTCCAGCTCCTGACCGACGGTGATGCTGCCGCCCGATTTCTGCGCCTGTACTGGCGTTGCCAGTGCAAATGCCGCAACGAGGAAAATAGGCACGCGCTTGCGTGCCACGGCCGCCGCGTTCGTCATGGTTCCTCCCGGGATCCCGCGTCCGATGTTTCGGATCGTTGAATGACTCGGACGCGAGCTTGGCGACAAATGCTCGCCTCGGCAAGAGGAACCAACGAGAGTTCAAACGCCGCATGTGGTGGCGATGCGACTCAGGATGTCGCGGCTGTTTTGCCTGGCGGAATTGATACGCCGCTCGCAAGGCCGATCTCCTCGCGCAACGCGCTTGTGTGCTCGCCGAGCACGGACACGGTCTTGGCCGGCGTCGTGTCAGCCGCCGACATCCGAAACGGCAGGTTGAGCACCTGGAACGAGCCGCCCTCGTCCCGCACCTCGGTGAGCGCCCGGCGATGTGCAAGCTGCGGATCGGCCAAGGCCTCGGACACGCTGCGATAGGCCGAGGCCGGCACGCCGGCAGCACCAAGCACGCGCAGGCATGCAGCGGTCGAAAGCTGCCGCGACCAGATTTCGACGCCGTCCATCAGCTCGGCCCAGTTCTCGCGGCGCGCGGCATAGGTGGCGAAGCGCGGATCGGAGACCCAGTCGGGGCGGCCGATCACCCCCATCAAGGCCTGGAACGTCTTCTCGCTGGCGATCGTGATCATGACGTAGCCGCTTGCCGTCTCGGTCGGTCCGAACATCGGGCGTGGCGGCGGCGCCACCGTGAATTGCGAGCTCTGCAACTCGGTCAGCGTCAGCGACAGCATCGTCTCCAGCATGGAGACGTCGATGTGCTGGCCAACACCGGTCACGGTGCGCTGATAGAGCGCGGACGCGATCGCGCCGAAACCGTAGGTGCCGGTGACGACGTCGGCGTGGTAGATGCCGCAATAGTCCGGGCGGTTGCGGCCCGGCTGGTAGGCAAGATGCGCCATGTCGTAGCCTGAGGCCGCGTGGATCACCGGGGCGTAGGCCGGCAGCTCGGCCGAGGGGCCGGTCTGACCATAACCCGAGATCGAGCAGTAGATCAGCCTCGGGTTGACCTGACGCAGGCTGTCGTAGTCGAGCCGAAGGCGGCGCATCACGCCGGGACGGAAGTTCTCGACCAGAATGTCCGATGTCGCGGCCAGCCGGCGCACCGCCTCCTTGCCATCCTCGGACTTGAGGTCGAGGACCACGCTCTTCTTGCCGACATTGAGCTGGCCGAACGCGGTGCTGCAGCCGTTGCGCAAGGGAGGCCGGGTCCGCATCGTCTCCCCGCCGTCGGTCTCGATCTTGATGATCTCGGCGCCCATGTCGGCCAGCATCCGCGTGCAATGGGGCCCGGCGATCGTGGTCGAAAAATCCAGTACCCGCAGGCCTGCGAAGGCCTTTGTCGTCGTCCCCTCATGCTTATCTGCTAGCTGCATGCCTGCCTGCGTCCTCGGAACTCTTTGGAACCGTCGAAGTTCTTTGTTGTTGATGCGGCGACCCTAGAGGGCGGCGGCTGAGTAGGAAAGTGTTTACCGAACAGACGTGCCGCGTGGGCGGGCTTTGGAATTCCAGCACAACTGGACCCGTTCTTGCATAGCAGCAAGCGGGGTCTGAAGAGGGCGGCTGTTCTTGAGGGTCTTGTTCGTCACCACAGAGATGGACGACTTCGTCCGCGTTGGCGGACTGGGCGCGGTTTCCGCCGCCCTCCCGCGCGCACTTCGCTCCTTCGCCGATATCCGGATCATGCTGCCCGGCTATCGCGACATCATCGAGCAACTCACGCATATTCAGATCGTTGGCCGCTGTCCTGCATTCGCGGAGATGCCGGCCTGCTCGCTCGGCCGTGCCGCGACCAAGGACGGCCTGCCGGTCTATGTGCTGTTGTGCTCGCAGCTCTACGACCGGCCCGGCAACCCCTATGGCGATGAGTTCGGGCGCGACTGGCCCGACAACGACATCCGCTTCGCGCGCTTCGCCTCGGCGGCGGCTGAGCTGGCCATGGGCAAGCTGGACAAGAATTGGGCAGCAGACCTGATCCATGCCAATGACTGGCAGGCCTCGCTCGTGCCGGCTTACCTTGCCTGGCGCGGCGCCAAGCTGCCGTCGATCCTGACCATTCATAACCTCGCCTATCAGGGGCTCTTCCCGAAGGACTCGCTGCGGCGGATCGGCGCACCGGAGAGCTCCTTCCACATCGACGGCGTCGAGTTCTACGATCAGGTCTCCTTTCTCAAGGCAGGCCTCGTCTACGCGTCGCACCTCACCACGGTCAGCGGCACCTACGCGCGGGAGATCACCACGGCCGAGTTCGGCTGTGGCCTGGAGGGCCTGCTCCGCCTGCGCTCGGACGCCGCCGAGCTCACCGGCATCCTCAACGGCATCGACGAGAGCTGGGACCCGCGCTCCTGCGCCCAGCTCGCCCAGCAATTCGGCGCCGGCGATTGGATCGGCAAGAAGGCGAACGCGGACTACGTCCGCAAGCAGTTCGGGCTGGCGGTCTCGCGCGGGCCGATGTTCGGCATCGTCGCGCGTCTCGTGCATCAGAAGGGCATCGACCTCGTTCTGTCGGCGGCGGACGAGATCGTCGACGCCGGCGGGCAGATCGTGGTCACCGGCTCCGGCGAGCCGGCGCTCGAGCAGGCCCTGATCGACGCGCACCGCCGTCGCCCCGACGCAATCGGGGTCGCGATCGGCTTCAACGAGGCCCAGGCGCGGCGCATCTTCGCCGGCAGCGACTTCACCTTGATGCCGTCGCGGTTCGAGCCGTGCGGGCTCAGCCAGATGTACGCCCAGCGCTTCGGCTCGCTGCCGATCGGTCACCAGACCGGCGGCCTCGCCGAGACCATCAGCGACGGCGAGACCGGATTCCTGTTCTCGAAGCCCTCGCGCGAGTCCTTCCTCGGCGGCGTGCGGCGCGCCTTCTCGGCCTTCATGGCCCACGACCAGCTCGATACGATGCGCCGCAGCGCCATGGGACGCTCGTTCTCCTGGAGCATCTCGGCCGGCAGCTACAGCGCGCTGTATAGGAAGCTGGCGTCGGTGTGAGGCTGAGGCGTTTCCGCATACTCCGTCATTGCGAGGAGCGAAGCGACGAAGCAATCCAGATTCTTTCCGCGGAGGGACTCTGGATTGCTTCGCTGCGCTCGCAATGACGAGAAGGAGAAAGTCGCGCGCCTCACTCCGCTCTCGTGCCCCGGACGCAGCGCAGCGCGTCGCCCTTGCGACGTGGTGCGCTGCTGAGCCGGGGCCCATAGTGCGCCGGAGCTCGTCGCCTCTGGGTCCCGGCTCTGCGCTGCAACGCTCCACGCGTTGCAGCTTGTCCGGGACACGCCGGGAGCGCTCAGCGACGCACGTCCATCTGCGGCCGGCCGATCCAGGCGCGGTTGAGACACCGTGTCATCCAGTCGGGCTGCGCTTCGCCCCGCAGCCGCGCCTGCGCCTCCTGGTAGGGGCCGACATAGCGCAGCCTGTCAGGCAATTTCGGATAGGTGCGCCTGATCCACCGCAGTGCGTTGTCGGCGGATCGGATTCCGCGCGCGTCGAGCTCAAAGCCGAAGCCGGCACGCAAGCGCTCCGGCAGCATGCTCGCGGTGAGCGCGCGATACCATTGCGGTGGCCGCAACCACGGGCGGGCGCCGCTGAATATCTGCGCGGCGATCTCGCGTGCTGCGCTGCCGACCGTCAGCGTCTCCGACTGCGCCATCGCCGCGGTATAGGCGGCGAAGCCGGACCAGTTCGCCGGCAAATCATCCCCCGTCAATCCGAACAGGGCGCCGTACAGCCTGGCCTCGCACCAATAGCGATCGCGCTCCTCCGCCGAGAGTGGCGGCAGCACCAGATCATGTGCCATGAGCGCGGTCTCGACCAGCGTCGCATGGACCCAGCGCAGCGCGGGGATGTCGTTGGCGCAGTAGCGCGAGCCGGCCACGAACGGACCCACGGTCTCGGGCATTTCGCCGACGATCATGCTGTGACGCCGATGCAGCTGCCGGGACGACAGCAGCGCCCGGTCCAGCGAGCCGAACACCATCGTGAAGACGATGTCGAAGGTGCGATGGAAGCGGCCGATCGGATCGGCAAGGGTGCGCGAATGCTCGGCGATCGCCGCCGCCACCCATGGATGGGCCAGCTGCAGCAGCAGCGCACGGCCGGCGCCGAGAAAGATCACGGCCTCCCGGTCGATCTGCCAGGTCAGCGAGGCCGGACCGAATACGCCCGCGACCGGTCCCGCCGCGTTCGCACGCAGCGTATCGAGCGACTCCTCCAGATCTTTCTCGGCTACCAATTGCAGGCCTCGCGACGAAGACACGGCGACCATACTCCGGACCGCGCGCCTGCGAAATCGTCGTCGTGCGAAGCTATGACGGACAGAGCCCTCACTCCGCCGCCATCGGCATCTCGTCCAGATGCTCGTGCAGCACAACGCCGGCGAGCGGATCGAATTCGCCGATCCAGGGCTTGCGCGCCAGCACCGACTTCGTGTGCGCATAGCCGGCGTGCCAGCGCCGCGTGATCCCGGACGGACTGAAGTCGATATCCTTGGTATGGGTCTCGTGCTCGAGCTGCGGCGCCAGCAGCCGCACCACATGCATGCGGGTCGGGCAGCCGTAGCTCGTCAGCTCCGTCACCGCGGGATCGTTGCGCTCGCTCTCGGGCAGCCGCGCCGCGAGCTGATTGATGACGTGGCGCAGGCGATGGGCCTGCTGCTGGCGCGCGATCTGGCTCGCGATGCGGCTGGAATATTGCACGTCCTTGTGCCGGTTCAGCACCTCCGCCATCGTGGTCGGCTCCGGCCCGACCGGATTCCACAGATGCACGGAGAAGATCAGCGAGTCCCTGCGCGGATTGTCGTCGAACACCGCTTCGGTCGGCGTGTTCGACAGGATGCCACCGTCCCAATAGAGCTCGCCGTCGATGCGCACGGCGGGGAAGGCCGGCGGCAGCGCGCCCGAAGCCATCACATGCTTCACCGTCAGCTCGCCGTCGCGGCTGTCGAAATAGCGCATTTCGCTGATGCCGACGTGAGCCGCACCGACCGTCAGGCGCGGCGCGCAGCGGTTGGCGAGATCGAAATCGACGAGCTCGCCCAGCGTCTTCTCCAGCGGCGCGGTCGAATAATAGCCGGCGTGATCGGCGCCCAGCGGATAGGAATCGCCGGCATGGGCCAGCGGATTGGGCCGGAAGAAACCGGCAATGCCGTGGGTCACGGTCGACCAATAGGCCAGTTTCTCGTTGAAGCCGGGAAACGCGGCGCGCCAGTCCCAGACCGGCTGCTGCTCCATCCGCTTCCAGAACTCCCGCAAGCGCGCGAGCCGGTGCTCGGGCGCGTTGCCGGCGATGAGGCTCGCATTGATCGCACCGATCGAGGTGCCGATGATCCAATCCGGCTCGATGCCGGCTTCGTGCAAGGCCTGGTAGACCCCGGCGTGGTACGAGCCGAGCGCGCCGCCGCCCTGAAGCACGAGCACGACCTGACCCGGCAGGTCGAACTTCTTGTGCTGCGAATTGTCCTGCGTGCCCATGTCTCGCTCCTGGTGAGCCTATGCTTGCCATTCGTCAGGCGTAAGCTGATTGTGACGTTCTGCCGTTCTCGCCCCGCGTCGGGCCTTTTGGAAATGCCGGTTGGCTTCCATTACCATAGGCGGGCGCTATCGGCACGGGATGTCATTCCCGGCCCTGATCGGCTAGATTTCCGGTCGATTTTTGCTGGGAGCCGATCCATGGAAATGCACCAGGTCCGCTATTTCCTCGCGGTGGCGCAGCTCTTGAACTTCACGCGCGCGGCCGAAGAGTGCAACGTGACGCAGCCGTCGCTGACGCGCGCGATCAAGCAGCTCGAGGCCGAGCTTGGCGGCGATCTGTTCCGCCGCGAACGCCCCGCCGCACAATTGACCGAGCTTGGCCAGCGCATGCATCCGCTTCTGAAGCAGTGCTATGACGCGGCCATCGGCGCCCGCTCGCTCGCCTCCTCGTTCAGGAGCGGAGAGGTCGGCGCGCTCCGCATTGCGCTGACGCATTCGATCGACCTCGCTTTGCTGATTCCCCATCTCAACGAGATCAAGCGGCAGTTCAACCGGCTCGAATTCCGCTTCCTGCGCGGCTCGGGCCGGGAGGTCGGCGACTTCCTGAAGAAGGGCGAAGCCGAGCTCGGCGTCGCGGCCGAGATCGACGAGGCCTGGGACCGGCTGGATGTCTGGCCGCTGTTCACCGAGAGCTTCGAGCTCGTCGTCGGCGACGGGCACCGCCTGGCCGGCCGCAGCTCGGTCGAGCTGGACGATCTGCGATCGGAGCTGCTGCTGAGCCGAACCTTCTGCGAGCACGCGCGCCGCATCTCCGCGAGCCTGCGCGAGCACGGCATCGACATCGAACAGGGTCATGAGGTCTCGAACGAACGCGATTTGATCGAGCTGGTCGAGGCCGAGATGGGCATCGCCATGGTGCCGCACACCTCACCCGTGCCGGAACGGCTGACCCGCGCCGCAGTCACGGGGCTGGACACCCGCCGCACCGTCAACCTCTATGGGGTCGCCGGCCGGCAACGCACCGCCGTGGGCAACGCCGTGATGCGCATGCTGCGCGGCGCCGACTGGCGCGAGATCGCGGGATAGCGCCGGCGCTCAATTCTCCCGGCTCGCGCGCTCCAGCGCTTCGATCAGATCGTCGATCTCCATGCGCTTGCGGAAATCAGGATCGACGAAACGGGCTTTCACGATGCCGTCGCGCCCGACCACGAACACGGCCGGGATCGGCAGCATCCAGCCGTCATTGCCGTGGAATTTCGCCATGTCCTGATAGGACAGCAACTGCTGGATCTCGGCGCCGAGCCAGATCGCGAGGCTGAGCGACAGCGCATAGCCGTTGTCGAGATCCGTCAGGATCGGAAATGGCGCGCCGGATTCGGCCTTGAGCTGCCCGGTATATTCCTGCGTCTCCGGCATGATCGCGACGACCTGCGCTCCCATCGCCTTGATGCGGTCCACCGACTGGACCACGGCACGGACATTGAGCCGGCAATAGGGACACCAGTGGCCGCGGAAGAACATCACCGCGACGGGGCCGCGCGCCTGCAGCGAGGGCAGCGACACGAGACGCCCACCCTCGTCCGGCAGCATGAACGGCGGCATCGGATCGCCCGGCCGCGGTGCGGTCTCGCCACCACCGTTGCCGTTCAATCGCGCGACCAGGCGATCCACCGCCTCGCCATAGGCCGGAAAGACCTTGCGGCTGGCATCGGCATAGGCGCGGAGCTGTTCGTTCAGCGTGCCGTCCATGTCGCGGCAGCGCTGGAACGCGAGCCTGAGCTGTTCGGCGTCGGCTGGCGAGAGAAACGTCATCTTGCTGCTCCGGCATCCCTGAGAGCGAAATATTAGTTTCCCGGTTCGCCCGCCCGCAAGGGGCGACCGCAATCGGGCGCGCTGGCATCGGACGCCGGATGCCGCGAAAGCGGAAATGCCGATGCCCAATCGGTTCGATAGCTGCCGCCTATCGGCATAGCGCCGGGCTATCGCATCGAAAGCAAGCCGGCATTTCAAGATGAAGAGGGTCTCGGGCGAAGCTCCTGCCATCGCCCGCGGCCATCAGGGTTGCGGCCAACAGAGGAGACTTTCCATGTCTAGCCATCTCACAATGCCGCGCGTGGTTTGGACCGGCGTTGCCGTTCTCGGCGTGCTGACGTTTGCGACGCCGGTTTTCGCCGGCGATTGTCCGGCCGGCAAGACCAAGCCGAACGCGCAGCAGATGGTCGACTACAAGCCCGTCGGCGTCACCGACGTGACGCTCGGCGCGATCGATCTCGGCAAGCAGCCCGCCCATATCGAGGGCCGCGAGCTGCGCTTCCGCAAGCTGACCATCGAGCCCGGCGGCATCGTGCCCTGGCACAGCCATGACGACCGCCCCGCCCTGATCTTCGTGCAGCAGGGCGAGATCGTCGAATACGCCTCCAACTGCGTCGACCCCATCGTGCACAAGGCCGGCGACATCCGCCCCGAAGTCTACGGCACCTCGCATTGGTGGAAGAATCTCGGCAAGGAGACCGTCATTCTCTATGTCGGCGACGTCCGCAAGGATCCCAACGACCATCACATGTGACAGCCTTTGGTGTCCCGCCATTCCGGGGCGCGAAGCGAACTCTGGTGCGCTGTTGCGCACCTGAGAATCTCGAGATTCCGGGTCTGGTGCTCCAGGCCGCTTTGCGGTCCCGCGCGCACCAGCCCGGAATGACAGATCAACGGACAATCATGCCATGACCGATCTTTCCGCGTCGATCAAACCGGCCGCGATGCCAATGGAGGCGCACTCCCCTGGCCTCGCGCTGCGCTCGCTCGTGATCGGCCTCACCGCCTTCCTGACGGTCGTCGATCTCTTCGCGACGCAGGCGATCCTGCCCTCGCTGACGCGGCACTACGACGTCACGCCCGCGGCAATGGGCTTTGCCGTCAACGCCAGCACGTTCGGCATGGCCGCGGCCAGCCTCGTGGTGGGCTTCTTCAGCCCGCATATCGACCGGCGAACCGGCATCCTGCTGAGCCTGGCCCTGCTTGCGATCCCCACCAGCCTGCTGGCTGTCGCGCCCAATCTTGCGGTCTTCACCACCTTGCGGGTCGTGCAGGGCCTGTGCATGGCGTCGGCCTTCGCGCTCACCCTCGCCTATCTCGGCGAGCAATGCAGCGCCATGGACGCCGGCGGCGCGTTTGCCGCCTACATCACCGGCAATGTCGCCAGCAATCTCGTCGGCCGGCTGATCTCGGCCGCATTGGCCGATGGCCTCGGCCTCGCCTGGAACTTCTATTTCTTCGCGGCGCTCAATCTTGCCGGCGCGGCGCTGGTCTATCTCACAGTCAACCGCGTGCGGCCGATGCATGCGATAATGCCGGCGGCTTCGCCGCTTGCCGCCACCATCGCGCATTGGCGCAATCCGCAGCTGCGCGCCGCTTTCGGCATCGGCTTCTGCATCCTGTTCGCCTTCATCGGTACCTTCACCTACGTCAATTTCGTGCTGGTGCGGCCGCCGCTGTCGCTCGGCATGATGGATCTCGGCCTCGTCTATTTCGTCTTCCTGCCCTCTGTCGTCACGACGCTTCTGGCCGGCAAGGTAGCCGCGCGGCTGGGAACGCGGCCCACGATCTGGAGCGCGCTCGCCGTCGCCGGGCTCGGCTTGCCCTTGATGCTGGCGCCGCATCTCGGCGAGGTGCTCGCCGGCATGGTCCTGGTCGGCGTCGGCACGTTCTTCGCGCAGGCCGCCGCCACCGGCTTCGTCGGACAGGCCGCAGCCGACAATCGCGGCATCGCCAGCGGGGCTTATCTCGCGTGCTACTTCTGCGGCGGGCTGGTCGGCACGGCCGTGCTCGGCCGCCTGTTCGACAGCTTCGGCTGGCAAGCCAGCATCTGGGGTGTCGGGGCCGCCCTCGCGCTGGCGGGCTTGCTCACTTTCGCCCTGAAACGCTAGCGTTTCGCCGGCGCTTCCTCCGGCGGCTCGTCGTCGGCAATGGCGCGCCAGGCGGCGCCGTCGAGATCGTCGTACTGGCCGCTCCTGAGCGACCACAGGAAAGCGACGAGACCGGCACCTCCGAGCATCAAGGCCAGCGGGACCAGAATGACCAGGATCTCCATCACACGATCTCCCGTGAGGTGCTGCGGGCGCGCAGCGAGTTCAGCATCACCAGGATCGACGATCCGCTCATGGCGGCGGCCGCGATCAGGGGCGTTACGACGCCGCTGATCGCAACCGGCACCGCGAGCACATTGTAACCGATCGCAAGCCAGAGGTTCTGCCGCATCAAATGCAGCGCCTTGCGCGAAGCGTCGATGGCGGCGACGACGGGGGCCAGCGGCCGGCCGAGGAAGACGAGATCGGCGGTGGCCTGGCTGAGATGCGCGGCCGAGATCGGGGACATCGAGACATGGGCCGCCGCGAGCGAGGGCGCATCGTTCATGCCATCGCCGACCATCAGCACTTTCGCGCCACGTTGTTTCAGTTGCTCGATACGCGCGATCTTGTCCGCCGGGGTGACGCCGGCGCGCCATTCGGGAATGCCGAGGGCATGCGCCGCCGCCTTCACCGCGGGCTCGCGGTCGCCGGACAAGATCTCGATGCCGATGTTGCGCTCCTTCAGCGCTGCGATCACGGCCTGCGCATCGGGGCGCAGGCCCTGGCGAACCGAGAGGACGAACCTTTCCCTGCCCTTGCTGAACGCGACGATGGAGGCTTCGGAATCGACCATGAGGCTGCCGATCAGCGTCTCGGCATCGCAGAAAGAGGGGCGACCGAGGCGAAGCTCGACGCCATCCACGGTCGCACGGACGCCCTGCCCGGCCTCCTCGACCGCGCCGACAACAGGCGATCTGGCACCGGCAGCCTGCGCGACCGCGGCGGCCACCGGATGATGGCTCGACAGCGCGAGGCGCCCGGCGAGCTCGAAGATGTCGGCGGGGATATCGGCCGCGTTCATCACTTCGAGGTCGGGCAGCGTCAGCGTGCCGGTCTTGTCGAAGATGACGTGGTCGGCTTCCGCCAGCCGCTCGATCGCATCGCCCGCATTGAGCAGCACACCCGCCCTAAACATCGCGCCCGAGGCCACCGTCTGCACGGTCGGGATCGCGAGCCCGAGCGCGCAGGGACAGGTGATGATCAGCACGGCAACGCCGGTCACGATAGCATCATGCCAGGAGGTACCCGCGATGACCCAGCCGAGGATGGTCAAAAGCGCGGTCGCATGCACCACCGGCGCGTAGAGCCGCGAGGCTCGATCGGCGAGGCGCATGTAGCGCGAGCGCGCCTGGAGCGCGTTGTCGAGCAGCCGCGTGATCTCGGCGAGCAGCGTCGCCTCGGAGGCGGCCGAGACCCGCACCCGCAAGCTGCCGGAGATGTTCATCGATCCCGCATAGACCGGCGTGCCCTGCTCGGCCGTGACATAGAGCGTCTCGCCGGTGATCAGGCTCTGGTCGATCTCCGAACGCCCTTCGATCACGGTGCCGTCGACCGCGCAGCGCTCGCCGGGCCTGAGCAGCACGATGTCGCCGGGATGGATCGCCGCCACCGGCACCTGCGAGATCTCGTCGGGCCCGATGAACTTCGCGGCCGTCTCCGCCTTCAGCGCCGCGAGATTGCCGGCGACCGCGCGGGTCCGCCGTCGCATGTTCTGGTCGAGGAAGCGGCCGACCAGCAGGAAGGTCAGCAGCATGATCGCCGCATCGAAATAGGCATGCTCGGCGTGATGGATCGTCTCGACCACGGACATGCCGAGCGCCAGGATCACGCCGATCGAGATCGGCACGTCCATGTTGGTGGTCTTGGCCGAAAGCGCGCGCCAAGCCGAGCGGAAGAACGGCTGGCCGGCATAGGCCGCCGCCGGCAGCGCGATCAGCGCCGACAGCCAGTGGAAGAAGTCGCGCTGCTCCGGCAGCATGTCCGAGACGTTGCCCGACCACACCGGGATCGACAGCATCATCACGTTCATGGTGGCAAAGGCCGCAACCCCGAGGCAGCGCAGCAGGAAGCGGGATTCGGCAACCTCGGTCGCTTCCGCGCTCTCGGTCTCGAACGGATAGGCCTTGTACCCGAGCTCTTCGAGCCGGTCGATGAAGCGGTCGGGCCCGAGCGTGCCCGCCTTCCATTCCAGCGCGACCCGGCGGTCGGTGAGGTTGACGCGGGCCAGCGTGACGTCGGGGATGGCCGAGAGCCCGCGTTCGATCTTGGCCATGCAGCCGGCGCAGTGAACGCCCTCGACGGCGAGATCGATGTGCCGGAGGCCCTCGCCCGCGTCGCGAACATAGTGAGAGAAATCGCGCGTGACCTGCATGACGGAATCCTTCAGTTCAGGATCACGCGGTTGCGCGACATGAACACGCGCGTCCCCCGCGCTTCGCCCTCGATCACCAGGTCCCATTGCCCCGGCGCGACGGACGCCGCATTGCCGCGATAGAGACCGCCGCCGGCTTCGCTGAGCTCGACGGCGAGGTCGGCGCGCTTGTCGGTCGGCCGCTCCAGCCGGCCGCCGAATTTCAGCCCGGAGATCGGTTGGCCGCCGGCATCACGGGCTTCGACCTGGACCGAGGCGCCGCCGTCGTTGCGGCGCTCGATATGGGCGTTGACCTTCCATTTGCGCGCGGCCTGGTCTTGCGCCGCCGAGATCTCGTGCTCATAGGTCAGGCCCGCGGCATAGGGGCTGTCGACGTCGGTGCCGGGCAGCGTCGCGATCGCGAGCTTCATCATGGTGACGTTGACGCCGATCACGAGGCCGAAGAAAGCGACCAGCATCAGGAAGACTTTGGTTCCGGTCAGCGGCTTGGAAGCCATGGCAGTCTCCTGATTCTCAAGGCGAGACGAAATTGTCGGTGGCGGAAGCGACGACGCCGAGCCCGATGTCCGTGACGTGGAAGTGGACCGGAATCGACTTCTCCGGATTGTTGTCGGCCGGCGCGGTGACGAGAAGCCGCAGCTCGCTCGTCGCATCGCGCGGGATCACGATCATCGGTCGGTCCGGCGTCACCGAATCGACGCCGACGACGTGAACGGTCGAATTGACCGGCCCATTGGCGTCGATCGCGATGACGCGGTCATAGCCGCTCTTGTTCAGGAGCCGCACCGTATAGGCGTTGCGGATCGAGCCGTCGCTGAGCTTGACCGCGACCGGGTTGCGGTCGTGCAGCACGTTGACGTCGAGCAGGCTGCGGGTCGCCAGCGTATAGATCATGATGCCGCCGACCGCCGCGATGATCGCGCTGTAGACGACGGTGCGGGCGCGGACGATCCGGTAGATCGGCGCCTTGCCCTCCTGGCGCCGGTGGATGTTGATGTCGTTGTCGTAGCCGATCAGCCGCTTCGGCCGGCCGATCTTCGTCATCACGTTGTCGCAGGCATCGATGCAGAGCCCGCACTGGATGCATTCCATCTGCGGTCCGTTGCGGATGTCGATGCCGGTCGGGCAGACCGCCACGCACTGGTAGCAGTCGACGCAATCGCCGACCTGTTGGCCGAGCGCGCGCAGCTCGGCGGCCTTCTTCACCGAGGTGCGCTTCTCGCCACGGTCATAGCGATAGGTGACGTTGAGCGCCCATTCGTCGGTGAGCGCGGCCTGGATTCGCGGCCAGGGGCACATATAGGTGCAGACCTGCTCGCGCATGTAGCCGGCGAGGATGTAGGTCGTCGCGGTGAGGATGCCGATCCAGATATAGGCGATCATCGGCGCCTGGAAGGTGACGAGCTCCTTCACCAGGGTCGGCGCGTCGTTGAAGTAGAGCACCCAGGCGCCGCCGGTCCACCAGGCGATCAAGAGCCAGATCGAATGCTTGAGCACGATTTCGGAGATGCGCTCGAGCTTCATCGGATCGCTCGCGGCATCCTTCTTCATGCGCTCGCGCCGGTCGCCCTCGATCAGGCGCTCGACCGCATAGAACAGGTCGGTCCACACCGTCTGCGGACAGAGGTAGCCGCACCAGATCCGGCCGCCGATGGAGTTCATCAGGAACAGCGCCACCGCCGCGACGATCAACAGGCCGGTGAAGTAGTAGACCTCCTGCGGCCACAGCTCGATGAAGAAGAAATAGAAGCGGCTGTTGGGAAGATCGATCAACACCGCCTGGCTCGGCGCGCCGAGACCGCGATTCCAGCGCACGAAGGGCAGGAAATAATAGACGCCGAGGCAGAACGCCATCAGGCCCCATTTGATCCGGCGGAATGTACCGGACACGCTCTGGGGATAGACCTTCTTGCGGGCTGCGTAGAGTGGCCCGTAGTCATCGTCCGATGTGAGGTCTTTCGGGTTCACGGTCTTGTTCATCGCCAAAACTTTTCAAGAGGTGCGATTAAACCTAGACCCGACACCGCCGCATCAGTTGATCCAGCGCAAACGGAGGCACTTTTGTTTGCCTCCGTTTGCTGCCGGTCCCGCTATTTTCCGCCGCCCAACGAGTGGACGTAGACCGCCATCGCCTTGATGGTGGCGGGATCGAGCCGGCCTTCCCAGGCCGGCATCACGCCAGCGCGGCCCTGGCTGACGGTCTCGATCAGGCTCGCCTCGTCGGAGCCGTAGAGCCAGATCTTGTCGGTCAGATCAGGTGCGCCCATCTCCTGGTTGCCCTTGGCGGCGTCGCCATGGCAGGCGGCGCAATTCTCCGCGAAGATCTTCTGGCCCTTGGCGGCGTCATAGCCGTTGCGGGTCGACAGGCCCGAGAGCGACCGCACGTAATTGGCGACCGTGACGATCTCGTCGCCCTTCAGCACGCCGTCCTTGCCGAAGGCGAGCATCTGGCCCTCATGGGTCTTGGTGTGGCCGGAACGCGCGCCGAACTGGATGGTCTGCATGATCTGGTCGAGCGTGCCGCCCCACAGCCAGTCGTCGTCGTTCAGGTTCGGGTAACCCTTGGCGCCGGCACCGCCGGAACCGTGGCACGGCGCGCAATTGTCGCCGAACACGGTCTTGCCCTTGGCGCGAGCGAGCGCCAGCAGAGCCGGGTCCTTCTCGATGTCGACGAGCGAGGCCGTGCCCAGCGCCGCCATCTTGTCACCCCGGATCTTCTCGAGGTTGGCAAGCTCGACGGCGACGTCGGCGCGCGAGGAGTAGCCGAACAGGCCGGTGGTATTGCTTTGGATCAGCGGCCAGGCCGGATAGACGATCCAATAGCCGATCGCCCAGACGATGGTCAGGTAGAAGCAGATCACCCACCACCGCGGCAGCGGCGTGTTGAGCTCCTTGATGCCGTCCCACTCGTGCCCGGTCGTGGACTTGCCCGACACGGAATCGATGTCGCTAGAATGATCGGTCATGATTTCTCACTCCTCCCGCAAGGGCAGGTGCGCTGCCTCGTCGAACGCAGCCTTGTTACGGGGCCAAAATGCGTAGGCGATGATCGCGAGAAAGATCGCGACGAACGCCGGGGTCCAGATCGTCGTCACGAGATCGGACGCAAGATTATGGACGGTCAGGATGGCTTTCATCGTTCATGCCTTCTCAGCGAAGATTGGCTTTCTCGTTGTAGATCTTGAAGTCGACCAGCGTGCCGAGCATCTGCAGGTACGCGACGAGCGCGTCCATCTCGGTCGGCGTGCCGGTCTTGCCGTCGAAATTGCGTACGACGGCCTTGGCGTAGCGCTTGGTGAAGGCGTCGGTGCCGGCATTGTCCGGATCTGCCTGGGCCTTCAGGTCGGCGGCGGCATTGGCGACCTGTTCGTCGCTATAGGGGACCCCGACGGTCTTGAGCGCGCGCATGTCGCCGGCGATCGCATCCGGGTCGACCTCGGCCTTGCTCAGGAACGGATAGCCGGGCATCACCGACTGCGGCACGATCGCGCGCGGGTTGGTCAGATGGGTGACGTGCCATTCGTCGGAATATTTGGCGCCGACGCGGGCGAGATCCGGACCGGTGCGCTTGGAGCCCCACTGGAACGGGTGGTCGTACATGCTCTCGGCGGCGAGCGAGAAGTGGCCGTAGCGCTCGACCTCGTCGCGCAGGGGCCGGACCATCTGCGAGTGGCAGAGATAGCAGCCCTCGCGGACGTAGACGTTACGTCCGGCGAGCTCGAGCGGCGTGTAGGGCCTGACCCCGTCGACCTTCTCGATCGTGCTCTTGAGGTAGAACAGCGGGGTGATCTCGACGAGACCACCGACCGCGATCACCAGCAGGATGCCGACGATCAGGATGATCGAGTTCTTTTCGAAGATTTGGTGGCGTGTCCAGAACGACATTGCTTGAGCTCCTCATTCCGCCGGCTGAAGAGCGACGGGCATCTGGACTTCCTGTTCGCCGACGCGAACCGTCATCCAGAGATTGTAGGCCATGATCAGCGAGCCGATCAGGAACAGGCCGCCGCCTGCGGCGCGGATGATGTAGAAGGGATGCATCGCCTCGACGGTCTCGATGAAGGAATATTCGAGGAAGCCGAGCGAAGTGTAGGCGCGCCACATCAGGCCCTGCAGGATGCCGGACACCCACATCGCCGAGATGTAGAGAACGATGCCGAGGGTGGCGATCCAGAAGTGCCAGTTGACGAGCTTGAGGCTGTAGAGACCCTTGCGATTCCAGGCCCACGGCACCAGGCAGTAGAGCGCTCCGAAGGAGACGAAGCCGACCCAGCCGAGCGCGCCGGAATGCACGTGGCCGATGGTCCAGTCGGTGTAGTGGCTGAGCGAGTTGACCACCTTGATCGACATCATCGGGCCTTCGAAGGTCGACATGCCGTAGAAGGCGACGGAGACGACGAGCATGCGCAGCACGGGATCGGTGCGGAGCTTGTCCCAGGCACCCGACAGCGTCATCAGGCCGTTGATCATGCCGCCCCAGGAGGGCATCCACAGCATGATCGAGAAGGTCATGCCGAGCGTCTGCGTCCAGTCGGGCAGCGCCGTGTAGTGCAGATGGTGCGGGCCGGCCCAGATATAGAGGAAGATCAGCGCCCAGAAGTGGATGATCGACAGCCGATAGGAATAGATCGGCCGTTCGGCGCGCTTCGGGATGAAGTAGTACATGATGGCAAGGAAGCCGGCGGTCAGGAAGAAGCCGACCGCGTTGTGGCCGTACCACCACTGGAACATGGCGTCCTGAATGCCGCCCCAGGCGATGTAGGACTTGGAGCCGAACACGGAGACGGGCAGCGCGGGATTGTTGCCGAGATGCAGCACCGCGATCGTCACGATGAAAGCGAGATAGAACCAGTTCGCGACGAAGATGTGCGGTTCCTTGCGCTTGATGACGGTGACGAGGAAGACGAGCAGATAGACCACCCAGACGATGGTCAGCCACAGGTCGGCGTACCATTCCGGCTCGGCATATTCCTTCGACTGGGTGACGCCGAGCAGATAGCCGGTGCCGGCGATCAGAATGAAGAAGTTGTAGCCCACCACGACGAACCACGGCGCGAGGTCGCCGGCAAGGCGCGCGCGGCAGGACTTCTGCACCACGTAGAAGGAGGTCGCGATCAACACGTTGCCGCCGAAGGCGAAGATCACGGCGGAGGTGTGCAGCGGCCGCAGGCGGCCGAAGCTGGTCCAGGGCAGATCGAAGTTCAGCGCCGGCCAGGCCAGCTGCGAGGCGATGATGAGACCGACGAGGAATCCGGCAATGCCCCAGAACATCGCCATGAAGGCGGAGAACTTGATCGGCCCCATGTTGTAGTTGGGTCGGCCGTTGATCTCCGCCGGCGGCAGCGCCGCCGGCCGTTCGAAGTAGCGGTTGACGATGAAGAACACCGCAGCCACGCTCGCCGCCGCGCTGAGCGCGGCGTGGAATGCGAAGGGCGCATCGAGCGCCTTGGCCGAGGCGATCACGCAGAGGAAAGCGGTGACTGCGAATACGACAGCCAGGCCGCTTTCACCTGACGTCATGGATTTTGAGATGGAGGGCTGGCTCATGCGGATTCTCTCTGAACGAACACGCTGCCAGAAACCACATCGACCCTCGCGGGGAATTGATTGAAATCAAGATGGATGGATTTCTGTTGATGTGAGCCAGCTGCCAGGGGTCGGTTTCCGCGAGTCCAGAATCGTAGGGTGGGCAAAGGCGCCCTTGCGCCGTGCCCACCATCTATCCGACACCGCGACAGAAATGGTGGGCACGCTTCGCTTTGCCCACCCTACGACTGCGGCCATGCTTCGAGACTCTCCGTGAAATCACGGAGTTGGAACGGAAGGATCCGGACGTCACTCCCGCGCCGTCGCCTTGAGCGCCGCGATGACGTCCTCGCGCGCGATGATGCCGACCAGCTTCTCTATGCCGTCGAGCACGATGATGCTCCTGATGCGGTGCTCGACCATGATCTGGAGCACGCGTGTCAGCCGCGTGTCGGGGCTGACATAGATGAACTCGGGCGTCATGACGTCGCCGATCTTGCGGCTCATCAGGTCGTCGTAGCGCGGCAACATCTGGCTCGGCGTGAATGCAAAGCACTTCAGGATGTCGAACTTGGTGACGATGCCGACCACCTGCCCGTCGTCTTCGACCGGATAGGAGTTGAAATCGTCGGTCTCGAACATCTCGCTGAGCTGGAACAAGTCGAGGCCGCGCTGCACCGTCTTGACGTTGCGCGTCATGTAGCCGTCGACGGTCTGTTCAAGAAATTGATACACGGCGCGTCCTCCTCGATTCCTCAATTGGCCGGCCGGTGGTCAGTGCGACAGCAGCACGCTGCGGGCGGTTTGCGTCACCAGATACTGGGTGACGCCTCCGAGGATCAGTTCGCGAAATCTCGAATGACCATAGGCGCCCGCGACGATCAGGCCGGCGCCGACGTCACCGGCGACCTTCTCCAACCGCGCAGCAGGGGTTTCGTTTCCTGCAGCCTCCAGGACCCGCGCAGTCGCGGTGACGCCGTGACGGCCGAGCCAGGTGGCAACGTCGCTGACGCCGGCCATCGCGGCCGAACGATCGTCACCCCGCTCTGGGATTGCAACGATGGTGACGTCCTTCGCCTTGTGCAGCATCGGCAGCGCGCCCGCCACCGCCCGCCGCGCCTCCGGCGTGTCCTTCCACGCCACCAGCACGTTGCGCAGGTCGAGCCAGTCGGCCCGGTCGGGAACGACGAGCAGCGGGCGGCCGGCCTGCATCACCAGGTCCTTGGGGCTCGCCAGCGAGAAAGCATCGGAGAAGGCCGGGCTCTGCCCACCGCTGACGACGATGTCGGCGCAACGCGCCTGCGCCGCGACGAAGCGCGCCGGATAGTCCATGGCGCTGCGCCACTCCGCATGCCCGCCGCGATTTTTCACGGCCGCGCGGAATTCTGCTTCGAGGCCGGCGAGCCGCCGCTTGATCGAAGCTTCGCCGTCGTCGATCAGCGCTTGCGCCTCGGCGCCGTCGGTGAAATAGAGCGGCGGGGCGAATTGCGCTGCGGCGACACCGATGATGGCCGCCTCGAATCGTTCGGCGAGCTCGCCTGCGACCTGAAGACGCGCTTCGTTGCGCTGCTCGCACGCCAGGCTGACCATGACGGTCGCGTATGTCATCGGATATCTCCAGCATTGCAGAATTTTTTCGAATCCTAGACCTGCTGCCGCGCAACAGGCTGAGATAGATCAAATCCGACGCTGCTGGTGGCCCGCTCTCCGTGCAATCGGAAATCCGCCAGTGGATTCAACGTCCGCGCTTGCCTCCGGGCAAGCCTTGGGCGACATTCCCGGAGCGGTAAAGGCATCCTGCCGGCCCGCCGAGAATGGGAGCAGAGCTTGGCGCCGACCCGCGTGATCCATCCGGCAGACGATGGTCGGGGCGAGCATTTCCGGGTCCGCATCGAGGGATTCGGGGTCGGCACCTGGGACCTCGACCTGCAGACCCGAGAACTCGAATGGTCGGACATGGCCAGGCGGCTGTTTGGCCTGCAGCCGGACCAGGCCGTCAGCTACGATCTGTTTCTTTCGCTCTTGGAGCCGGGCGATCGGGACCACCTTCTGAAGGCGATCGGGCGCGCCTCGGAAGGCGGCGGGGGTCTCGACCTGTCCTTCAAGATCGGCGGCGCGTCCGGCAACGGTCAATGGATCCGGGCCAGGGCCGGCGTGATCCGGGACGATGCGGGCACGCCGCGTCACCTCAGCGGGATATTCCTCGACATCAACGAGGAGAAGCAGCTCGAGGAGGCTCTGCGCTCCCAGGAGAATCATCTTCGCTCGATTCTCGAAACGGTGCCCGACGCCATGATCGTCATCGATTCACGCGGCATCATGCAGCTCTTCAGCAGCGCCGCGGAGCGGCTGTTCGGCTACAGCAGGCAGGAAGCGATCGGGCGGAACGTGAGCATTCTCATGCCGGAGCCCGATCAGTCGCGGCACGACAGCTATCTCGCGCGTTATCTCAGGACCAATGATCCGCACATCATCGGCATCGGCCGGATCGTGACGGGCAAACGCCGCGACGGCACGACGTTCCCGATGCACCTGTCCGTCGGGAAGACGCAACGCGCGGGCGAGCCCTATTTCACGGGCTTCGTGCGCGACCTCACCGAGCACCAGCAGACCCAGGCGCGGCTCCAGGAGCTGCAATCCGAGCTCGTGCACGTGTCGCGGTTGACCGCGATGGGCGAGATGGCTTCCGCGCTCGCCCACGAGCTCAACCAGCCGCTGGCGGCGATCAGCAATTACATGAAGGGATCGCGGCGCCTCCTCGCCGGCAGCACCGATCCCAACATGCCGAAGGTCGAAAGCGCGCTGGACCGCGCCGCGGAGCAGGCCTTGCGCGCCGGCCAGATCATCCGCCGGTTGCGCGACTTCGTCTCCCGCGGAGAATCGGAGAAGCGGGTCGAGAGCCTGTCCAAGCTGATCGAGGAAGCCGGCGCGCTCGGGCTCGCCGGCGCGCGCGAGCAGAACGTGCAGCTCCGCTTCAGCCTCGATCCCGACGCCGACCTCGTTCTCGCCGACCGGGTGCAGATTCAGCAGGTGCTGGTCAACCTGTTCCGCAACGCGCTCGAGGCCATGGCGCAGTCGCAGCGGCGCGAGCTCGTCGTCGCCAACACCCGCGTCGCCGACGGCATGATCGAGGTGGAAGTCTCCGACACCGGCATCGGCTTCCGGGAAGACATCATTCCAAACCTGTTCCAGACCTTCTTCACCACCAAAGACACCGGCATGGGCGTGGGACTCTCCATCAGCCGCTCGATCATCGAGGCCCATGGCGGCCGCATGTGGGCCGAGAGCAACGCAGCGGGCGGAGCGACATTCCGCTTCACCCTGCCGGCAACCGACGAGAGCTGATTCATGACGACCAAGGGACATGTCTACGTCATCGACGACGACGCAGCGATGCGGGACTCGCTGAACTTCCTGCTGGATTCCGCCGGCTTCGCCGTCACCCTGTTCGACGACGCGCTCGCCTTTCTCGAAGCCCTGCCCGGCCTCGATTTCGGCTGCATCGTCTCCGACGTGCGCATGCCCGGCCTCGACGGCATCGAGCTCTTGAAGCGGATGAAGGCGCAGCAAAGCCCGTTCCCGATCGTGATCATGACCGGTCATGGCGACGTGCCGCTGGCGGTCGAGGCGATGAAGCTCGGGGCCGTCGACTTCCTGGAAAAGCCGTTCGATGACGACCGTCTCACCGCCATGATCGAGTCGGCGATCCGCCAGGCCGAGCCCGCCGCCAAGAACGAGGCCGTCGCGCAGGACATCGCTGCCCGCGTCGCGTCCTTGAGCCCGCGCGAGCGCCAGGTCATGGAGGGGCTGGTCGCGGGCCTCTCCAACAAGCTGATCGCCCGCGAATACGACATCAGCCCGCGGACGATCGAGGTCTACCGGGCCAACGTCATGACCAAGATGCAGGCGAGCAGCCTTTCGGAACTGGTTCGCCTGGCGATGCGCGCCGGCATGCTCAAGGATTGAGGCAGGTCAAGGCGGCTTCACGACGCCGTGCTAACCAGAGAGCATGGTTGAGGTCAGCCCATATCGTGCGCGGCCGTCGTCCTCCCCACAGCCCACCGTCTTTGTGGTCGACGATGATGCCGCAGTCCTGGGATCCCTGCGGTTTCTGCTGGAGACTGACGGCTTCGCCGTGCGAACCTTCAGGAGCGGCACGGCGCTGCTCAATCTCGGCGCCGCGCCAGGGCCGGACTGCTACGTCATCGACTACAAGATGCCCGACATCAATGGCATTGACCTGACCGGCCGCCTGCGCAAATCCGACCGCGACGCGCCCGTGATCCTGATCACCGGCTATCCCGACGAGAACATCTCGGCCCGGGCTGCGACGGCGGGCATCAAGGACGTGGTTTTGAAGCCGCTTCTCGACGAAAACCTCGTCAAATGCATCCGCCACGCGATCAAGGACCGCCCCACGCCTGACCTACGGGATTCTACGTAAGGCACCCCCCTTAAGATATCTCGCGAAATTTTCGAAGCACCCGATACCGCGTAGGAAAGCGTCATCACAACGGAGATGGCGCAGATGCTGACCCAGACGCTCAACACCCAGGCGATCAACACCCAAGTGGGTGGCAAGATTGCTCCTGCCCACTCCGTTACCGACCAGTTCGGCGCCATCGCCGGCCATGTCGGCCTGGTCGCCACCGAGTTCTCCTACGGCAAGGACGAGGAGATCTATGGCGAGGACGAGGCGGCCGAATATGTCTACCAGGTCGTCACCGGCGCGGTGCGCAGCTACAAGCTTCTCTCCGACGGCCGCCGCCAGATCGGCGCCTTCCATCTTCCCGGCGACGTGTTCGGCCTCGAATCCGGTCCCACGCACCGCCTCGCCGCAGAAGCCATCATCGACACCACCGTTCGCCTCGTGAAGCGCGCGAGCCTCGAAAAGGCCGCCGGCACCGACGTGCAGGTCGCCCGCAAGCTCTGGGCCATGACCGCCGGCGAGCTTCGCCATGCCGAGGACCACATGCTGCTGCTGGGCCGCAAGACCGCGATGGAGCGCGTTGCGACCTTCCTGCTCGAAATGGACCGCCGCCTCGCCGTTGCCGGCATGATGGCACTGCCGATGTGCCGCCGCGACATCGGCGACTATCTCGGCCTCACGCTGGAGACCGTGTCGCGCGCGCTGTCGCAGCTTCACGCTCAGGGCATTCTCGGTTTCTCCGGCGCCCGCCAGATCGTGCTGCGCAACCGCCAGCGCCTGCACAATCTCGACGCCTGATCCTTAATCTACCTCCCCAACCACTTGGGCCGGCTGAACTCGTTCAGCCCGCCATTTCTTTCGCGGCGACCAGCCCCGTGCGCCGCGTCTCCGGCATCACAAAGAGGATCAGCAGCAGTCCCGCTGCGGCGACGCCGGACAGCCCGATGAACGCGGTGGCATTGCCGAACTTGTCGCTGACGTAGCCGCCAAGCACCGTGCTCAGCGATGCGCCGATGCCCATCGCGGTGCCGACGATCCCCTGCGCCAGATTGAAATGCCCGCTGCCGAACGCGACGTCGGCGACGATCAGCGGGATCATCACCGCAAATACCGCCGCGGTGATGCCGTCGAACACCTGCACCAGCACCAACAGATACGGATCGCGCACGGTCGCAAACAACAGGCCGCGGATCGCCAGTGCGCCGAATCCGATCAGCAGCAGGGGCCGGCGGCCCCACGCTTGCGCCTTGCGCCCGACCGTCGGCGACAGCAGCGCCACGATCGCTTGCGGAACGACGATGCAAAAGGCGACGAGCACGGTCGCCCATTGGCTCGACCGCGCCGTCACCGCGCTCGCCATCAGCGGCATCATCGCGGCATTCGCCAGCTGCAGCAGCAGCACGCTGAGCGCGAACACGATCAGCGGGCGCTGCCGGATCAGGTGCCAGATATTGGGGTCGCCGCGATCGGCGGCTTCGGGCGGCATCTCGCCATGACAGCGCCTGATGTCGACCTCGTTCTCGCGGATGCGCGACAGCGCGATCAGGGTCGGGATCGCGAGCAGGAAGGTGACCAGGAAGACCGAGCGGCTCGACAGCAGATAGCCTGCGGTGCCCATCACCGCCGCCGCGACGCCGTTGCCGAGCGAGGCGAAGCGCGCGTTGCGGCCGAGCCGCTCGCCGATCGCGAGCGGGCCGACGAGGCCGAGGCTGATCGCGGCGATCGCGGGCCCGAGCACGCAGCTCGCCATCGCATGCAGTGTGGCCGCGGTGACCACGACGGGGAAGATCGGCATCGCCGCATAGGCCAGCGCGCAGGCGCCGATGGTCGCGATGGCGAGGCCGGCGACGAGGCGCTCCGATTTCGCGGCATCGATGATCGCGCCGCCCGGCATCTGGCCGATCAGGGCGACGATGCCACCGATCGACAGCACGAGCCCGATCTCGACCTGGGTCCATTTCTGCGTCGTCAGGTAGACCGCGATGAAGGGGCCGAATCCGGTCTGCACGTCGGCGAGGAAGAAGATGAACCAGTCGAGGCCGCGCAGGCTCTGGCGCGACGGCGCCGGAATGCCCGCAGCCGCCTGCACCACGACGTTGTCCTGCTCGACGACGCCGCCGCGATCTGCATGGTTCGGCTTCCTCGACAACAGCACGGGCGGTCAGCCCTCCCTGCACCTCACTGAATCGCTTGCAGCGGCTGAAGGCTGCCGGACGCGCCGAGCACGACGATCGGCGTGTCCTCCTTGTATTCCGGTGCGGCCGCGACCTGCGCCTTGGTCAATTCCAGGGTGATGCTGTCCTTCTTGTTGGCGATCTTGCCGAAGCGCAGCGCGTTCCAGTCCACGACGATCTTGCGGCTGCCGACGCCGAGGAAGCCGCCGAAATCGATCGCCGCAGCGCGGACATGACCGGTGCGGTCGACGATGACGTCGACGATGCGGCCCATGTCCTCGCCAGCGGCGCTGCGAACGTCGCGGCCGAGCACACCGTGGGCCTCGCTCGCGCCGATGATGGTCACCGATGGCGGCGGCGCGGCGTCCTTGGGCGTGACGGGCACGACGGAAGCCGGCGGTTGTACCGTTGCCGGTGCGTTTGCTTCGGTCGGAGGTGAAGATGTCGCCGCGGCCGGCTCTTCCGCCGCGCGCGATACGGCGATCGTCAAGCCCGCGACGATCGCCACGCTCAGAACCAACCATCCGGTGGCGCGCATGACCTCCTCCTTGCGCAGCTAGCGCGCCAGCACGATCGAGACCTGAATCTGACCGCGCGTGCGCAACACTTCCAGCGCCACGTCGTCGCCGTGACGACTGACGCGTAAGTCCACGCTGGAGTCGCCGAGGCGCAGATCGTGCAGGATCACCTCGTTGAGGAACGCCGGCAGATGCGGGTTGCGCAGACGAATCTCGCCGCGCGCGACGTCGAACTCGAGGCCCAGCGCCGCCTCCAGCAACGTGAACGGCGTCGCGCTGGCCCAGGCCTGCGGCGCGCAGGCGACCGGATAGAGCGTCGGCCCGCGCCGTTTCTCGCGCCGGAAGCCGCAGAACAATTCGGGCAACCGCCGCAGGTCCATGTAGGTCGCGGCGTCGAACAGACCCTTGAAGACATGCGCCACCGTATGCTTGAGGCCGTAGCGCGCCAGCCCCAGCGCGATCAACGCATTGTCGTGCGGCCAGATCGATCCGTCATGATAGGACATCGGATTGTAGCGTACCTCGCCTTGCGCGACGGTGCGGATGCCCCAGCCCGAGAAGAAATGCGGCCGCATCAGATCGGCGGCGACGAGACGCGCGCGGTCCTCGCGAACCATGCCGCTGAACAGGACTTGCCCGGCATTCGAGGTCCTGACCGTGCAGGGCCGCTTCTTGCCGTCCAGCGCGAGCGCATAGGTGCCGAGCTCCTCGCACCAGAACGCCTGCTCGAAGCGCTCGGCCAGCGCCCTGGCTTCGGCCTCGAGCTTGCGCGCGCGGTCCGGCTTGCCGAGCCGCAGCGCGCAACGCGCGGCGAGCTGCTTGGCGGCAAAGACGTAGCCCTGCACCTCCGCGAGCGCGATATTGCCCTCGGCAAGCTGGCCGTCGGCATGGAAGATCGCATCATAGGAATCCTTCCAGCCCTGGTTCGCCAGCCCCTTCTCGGTCGCGCGCTGGTATTCGACGAAGCCGTCCTGGTCGGGATCGCCCGGACCGTCGATCCAGGCCAGCCCCGCCTCGATCGCGGGCCACAGTTCGATCAACGTGGCCTCGTCGCCGGTGCGCTCGAAATAGCTGCCTGCGAGCAGCACGAACAGCGAGGTCGAATCGACGCTGCCGTAATAATGCGCGAACGGCACCTCTCCGAGCGCGGCCATCTCGCCGCCGCGCATCTCGTGCAGGATCTTGCCGGGCGCGGCGTCGGCGAGCGGATCGACCGCCGTGGCCTGGAAATGCGCGAGTCGGCGCAGGACGCCCTTGGCAATGCGCGGATCGACCCAGAGCATCTGCAGCGCGGTGATGAGGCCGTCGCGCCCGAACGTCGTCGAATACCAGGGAATGCCGGCATAGGGATAACGGCCCTGCGGCGTCTCGGTCATCAACATGTTGAGGTCGGCCATGGCCTGGCACAGCACCTCGTTGAAGATGTTGTTGGAGGTCTCGATGCTGGCGGCCCCGGCCGTCTGAAGCCGCATCTCGCGGCGGTGCGCCAGCAGACCCGGGAAGAACCGCACCGGCTTTTCCGCCACCGGCCGGTTGCAGGACACGGCGACGAACAGCGATTTGGCCTGGTGCGGCTCCAGGTCGAGCTCCCAGGTTGCGGCATCGACCGAGAGCCGCGTCGGACGCGGATCGAAATGCAGCCCGGTGGTCCGCTCGGTGTCGTCGAGACCGCGATATTCGAACAGCACGTCGGTCGGCCCGAGCAGCCGGCTCGTTCCGATCCCGCGGCGCGGTCGCCGCTCGCCGCGGACCTCGAACAGATCGGCGAAGTCGTTGCCGAACAGCAGCGTCAGGTTGAAGCTGGTGCGCCGGTCGCCGTGGTTCTGCACCCCGATGCGTTGGTAGGCGGTGCCGCGCCACAGGAAGATCGTGCGCACGACGTGCAAGAGGTCCTTTTGCAGAACGAGGTTGCCCTGCCGATAGATGTCCGGATTGGTGAGGTCGACGGTCAACGCCGAATTGTCGTCGCGCAGATTCGAGCCGAGCAGCAATGGCTGGAGATCGTCGAGCACCAGCTCGAGCCGCGCGAGGTAGCGCGTATCGTGATGGAACAGCCCGTCCGGCCCGCCGGCGGACGCGCCGATGTCGCCGTGGCTGTCGAGCACGATGAACGTGTCGTCGTGCTTGAGCGAACGCCGCGGCCGGGCCGAGGGCCCGGTCATCGGAATGTAGAAGGGCTGTTCCGCGACCTGTTCCGAGGTCCGCGTCACGGAGACGAACTTGGTTACGGCTTCGGCCGACATGAGCTGCTCCCCTGCGCTTGTTTCGAAACGCGACCGACTCGAGAACGCGACTGTTGGTTACGCGGCAGCTTGCGCGAGCCGGCTCATTTCCTGCGTGACCAGCTCACGATACGGCCCGTGACCCTGCATCAGGCGCTCGGGCGAGCCGTCCTCGATGATCTTACCATTCCTCAGCACCACCACACGGTCGAAATTGCGCAGCGTCGCGAGCCGATGGGCGATCGCGATCACGGTGCGGCCGCGCATCAGGCGCGACAGCGCCTCGCGGATCGCCTCCTCGGATTCGCTGTCGAGCGCGGCGGTCGCCTCGTCCAGCAGCAGGATCGGTGCATCCTTCAGGAAGGCGCGCGCGATGGCGATGCGCTGGCGCTGGCCGCCCGACATCTTGACGCCGCGGTCGCCCACCATGGTGTCGAGACCCTCGGGCAGGCTCTCGACGAAGTCGCAGCGCGCCGCGATCGCCGCGCGCAGCACCTCGTCGTCGGTCGCGTTCGGCCGGCCGTAGCGGATGTTCTCGCGGATCGACCGATGAAACAGGGAAATGTCCTGCGGCACGACGGAAATCGCCTCGCGCAGGCTCAGCTGCGTCACCTTCGCGATGTCCTGGCCGTCGATGGTGATGTTGCCCTCGTCGACGTCGTAGAAACGCTGCAGCAGCGTGAACAGCGTCGACTTGCCGCCACCGGACTGGCCGACCAGTCCGACGCGCTGGCCGGGCTGCAGGCGCAGGCTGAAGCGCTCGAAGATCTTGTCGCCGCCGGGATAGCCGAAGGTGACGTTGTTGTACGCGATGGCCGCGCCGCTCCTCACCAGGGGCTCGGCCTCGGGATGGTCGCGGAGCCCGTGCGGCACCAGCAGCGTGGCGATCGCCTCGGTCAGACGCGCGACGTGCTGGGTGACGTCGACCAGCGCCACCGCGAGATCGCGCGTGGCGCTCAGGATGGAGATGCCAAGGGTACAGACCAGCACGACGTCGCCGGTTGTCGCTTCGCCCTTCTGCCAGAGCGAGATGGCCCAGGCCATCAGCGCAATCGTCAAGAGCACGGTGATGGCGGCATGCAACAGCCGCAGCTTTTCCAGATAGCGCAGGCTGCGGCTTCGCGCGGTCAGTTCCTGGTTCACCGTCGCGTCGAACCGCTCATGCTCGTGGCTGATGCCGCAGAAGGCGCGCACCAGCGGCATGTTGCTGATGACGTCGATCATCTCGCCGTCGACCACCGCGGCCTTGTCGGCGAAATCGTCATGCAGCGGCTTGCCGGCGGCGGCGAGACGAAACATCGCGGCGACCATGCCGCCGGCGATCAGGATCAAGCCGAGCGCCATATAGGGACTGACGGTTCCAATCAGCAAGATTGCCGCAATTGTGGCAATGCACGGCGGCAACACATTCCAGACGAACATGTTCTCGACGGTGAACACCGCGTTCGACGTCGCCGTGATGCGGCTCGTCAGCATGCCGGGCATGCGGTCCGAGAAATAGCTCGGCGCGTGTCCGGTCAGATGACGAAAGATGTCGCGCCGTAAATCGCCCGTGACCCGGACAAAGGTGAAGCTCGCCGTCCAGCTCGCGATCCGCCACAGGAAGTTGTCGGCGGCGATCAGTGACATGAGCAGAATGAATGCCAGCCATACGCCGCCGCCATGCGAGGGCCCGGCGGACAAGGCATCGACCAAAGCCTTGACGCCATATTGGGTGCCTACGGAGCAGGCAACGGCCCCCACGACCGCGGCCAGGATCACCAAATGCGACGCGAGACGACGCCGGAGATAGCGCAAGACAAAGGCAAATGGCCTGCGCGCGTATCCAGAAAGCTGATCCATATGGCTATCGCCCCGTTATGCTGATTTTCGTTTCGTTACTGGTCGAGTGAACATCGACCGCTTCGCCCCGGTTCCCGGGCAACGCCATCACGACATGCGGATGCGGACGATCTGCGAAGATGTGGTGGCAGCATCGCGACGATCCCCCGACGTGTCGAATATGTAACGTTTGGGAGAAGGAACTTCGCAGGTGCGGGAACGTTCCCTCGTCTGGCATTGCCGGTGCCGTAAAAGGTGGGGGTTTCAACATTCATGATCGCAGAGGAGATGGTGAGATGCGCATCGCGCAGGTAGCTCCGTTGACGGAGGCTGTTCCACCCAAGCTGTATGGCGGCACCGAGCGGGTGGTGCATTGGTTGACGGAAGAGCTGGTGGCCCTGGGACATGACGTGACGCTTTTCGCCAGTGGCGACTCGCAGACATCTGCCAAGCTCGATGCATTATGGCCGCGGGCGCTACGGCTCGACGGTTCCGTGCGCGATCCCAATGCGCTGCACATGGTGCTGCTGGAGCGGGTGCGGCAGAAATGTGACGACGAGGAATTCGACTTCCTTCACTTCCACCTCGACTATTATCCCTGGTCGTTGTTCCACCGCCAGCCAACCCCGTTCGTGACCACGCTGCACGGGCGGCTCGATCTTCCCGAGCATCAGCCGGTCTTCAACACCTTCTCCAAGATGCCGGTCATCTCGATCTCCAACGCGCAGCGGCGGCCGGTGCCGCAGGCGAACTGGGTGACGACGATCCACCATGGCCTGCCGGAGAAGCTGCTGACGCCGAAGCCGGCGAAACAGGAATATCTCGCCGTGCTCGGCCGCATCGCACCCGAGAAGGGCGTCGACCGCGCCATCAAGATCGCGACCCATTGCGGCATTCCGCTCAAGATCGCGGCCAAGGTCGATCGTGCCGACCAGGATTATTACGACGAGCTGATCCGGCCGATGATCGAGAACAATCCGCTGGTGGAGTTCATCGGCGAGATCAGCGATCACGAGAAATCGGATTTCCTGAGCGGCGCGCTCGGCCTCTTGCTTCCAATCGACTGGCCGGAGCCGTTCGGCCTCGTCATGATCGAAGCCATGGCGTGCGGAACACCCGTCGTCGCCTTCAACCGCGGCTCGGTGCCGGAGATCATCGACGAGGGCCTCACCGGCTTCATCGTCGAGGATGTCATCAGCGCCGCGGGCGTGGTGAACCGGCTTTCGCAACTCGACCGCACCGCGATCCGCAAGCAGTTCGAGACGCGCTTCACCGCGCGCCGCATGGCCCTCGACTATCTCGCCGCCTATCGCAGCCTGACCGAGGCCAAGGCGCCGCGGATCAAGCTGGTGAGCAGCGCGGAGTAGGAGCTGCTCTCACCTCAAGGCACACTGTCATGCCCCGGCTCGACCGGGGCATCCAGTACGCCGCGGCGTCTCGGCTCCATCACGACCGTCTCTGGGATACTGGATCGCCCGGTCTTCGCCGGGCGATGACAGCGAGTGTGCGAAGAGAGATGACAGAAAGAACGGGGCACGAGTGCCCTATCGCTCGCTACATCCCCAATAGCCGCGGCAGCCACAGCGACAGGCCGGGCCAATAGGTCACCACCACGAGGAAGCCCAGCATCGTCAGCAGCCACGGCCACACTGCGACCGTCAGCTCGGTGATCCCCATCTTGGCGATGCCCGAGGCGACGTAGAGATTGAGGCCGACGGGCGGATGGCAGAGGCCGACCTCCATGTTGACCGTCATCAGGATGCCGAAGTGAATCGGATCGATGCCGAGCTTGACCGCGACCGGAAACAGGATCGGCGCCATGATCAGGATGATCGAGGACGGCTCCATCACGTTGCCCGCGAGCAGCAGCAGCAGGTTGACGAGCAGCAGGAAGCCGATCCACCCCAGGCCCTGGTCGATCATCCATTGTGCCAGCGCCTGCGGGACGTTCTCGTAGGTCATCAGGAACGAGAACAGCACGGCGTTGGTGATGATGTAGAGCAGCATCGCCGAGAGGTTCGCCGACGACAGCAGCACGCGCGGCACGTCGCGCAGCTTCAGATCCTTGTAGATGAACACCGCGACGATGAAGGCGTAGACCGCGCTGACGGCGGCGGCTTCAGTCGGCGTGAACAGGCCGCTGTAGATGCCGCCGATCACGATCACGATCAAGAGGATGCCCCAGATCGACTTGCGGAACGCGTCGAAGCGCTCGTACAACGTCGCCTTCGGCATCCGCGGATAATCGTTGCGCCAGGCGCGGTAGAACGTCGTCATGCCGAGCAGGGTGGCGAGCGCAAGCCCGGGCACAATGCCCGCGATGAACAGCTTGCCGACCGAGCTGTTGGTGGAGACGGCGTAGAGCACCATCGGGATCGACGGCGGAATCAGAATGCCGAGCGACCCCGACGTCGTGATCACGCCCGCGCCGAACCGTTTCGGAAAGCCTTGCGCGACCATCGCGGGCAGGATCACCGAGCCGATCGCCACCACCGTCGCCGGCGAGGAGCCGGAGATCGCGGCGAACAGCGCGCAGGCGACCACGCCCGATAGCGCGAGGCCGCCGTACCAATGGCCGACCAGCGAGGTTGCGAAGGCGATCATCCGCCGCGCCACGCCGCCATGGGTCAGGAAGTTGCCGGCGAGGATGAAGAACGGGATCGCCATGATCTCGAAATTCTCGATGCCCGTGAACAGCTTCAGCGCCACCGATTCGGTTCGCACGTCGGTCAGCGTGAACATGAAGCTGAGCACGGTGAGACCGAGCGCGATCGAGATCGGCATGCCCGTGAGCATCAGCGAGAGCAGCAGCGCGAACACGATGAGGACGCGCAGCCCTTGCGGCAGCGTGATGATGTGACCCGCATGCGCGAAGCACAGGGCGACGATCAGCACCGGCAGCAGCATCAGGATCCAGCCGAGCGGGCTGCGCTCGTCCCGCACGACCTGGGTGGGCGTGACCGGCGCCGGATGCACCGGATCCGCCTCGACACCCTCGACGCCCGCCATGTCGTGATGCGGCAACTCGCCGGTGCGGTGGAACGACCAGGCGACCTGCAGGAAGCGGAAGCACATCAGGCCGGAGCCGAGCGGGATGGTGAGATACACCATCCACATCGGCGCTTCCAAATCGTTGGACTGCTGGCCGGTCTGCCACATCTGGCTGACGAACGCGGCGCCGAAATAGGCGACGATGGCGGTGAACAGCGCGCCGCAAAGAAGGCCGAAGGTGATGACGCGCCGGCGCGAGCCGCCGGGCAGGATGTTGACCAGCACGTCGACCCCGACATGGATGCCGGTCCGGACGCCGTAGGCGGCCCCGAACTTTGCCATCCAGATGAACATGTAGATGCAGAGCTCCTGCGCCCAGGACAGATCGAGCGAGGCAAGCCAGGTGAACGCGGCGCGCGCGGGCACGGCGAGGAAGGCCAGGTTGCGGGCTTCCGCCCATTTGGCGATGTCGATCGACAGCCCGGCGCCGTAACGGTGCAGCACGGCGACGAAGATGAGCGACGTCGCAGCCGCGATCATCGTCGCGATCAGCCATTCCTCGAGATGGTCGAGAAAACGATTCAGCACACGCAGCAACTTGGTCCCCCTGGATTGGATCGTTCAAGCGCAACGGCCGGGAGCGCGATCACCCCCGACCGTTGGTAGTGTTCTTGTTAGGCCGCAGCCCGTCAGTTCATCTTGACGTCGAGTTCCTTGGCGAGGAGATCGAGCACCTCCTGCCCGACGCGCCCCTTGGCCCATTTATAAGTCGGCTGCATCGCCTCCTGCCAGGCCTTGCGGTCGGCCTCGGTGAGATAATGCAGATTGGTCTTGCCCGTCTTCTTGATCTCGGCCAGCGCGTCCTCGTTCTCCTGGCGCGCGATCGAGTTGGTGTAGTCGGTCGCCTCCGCCATCGCCTTGTCGAGCTGCGCGCGGATATCGGGCGGCAGGCCGGACCAGAATTTCGAGTTGACGATGACGGCATATTGCAGATGCGCGTGATAGGACACGGTGATGTCCTTCTGCACCTCGTAGAACTTCTGCGTCAGATAGTTCGACGCCGTGTTCTCGCAGCCGTCGACCACCCCGGTCTGCAGCGCCTGGTAGACTTCCGAGAACGCCATGATCTGCGGGATCGAGCCCATGATACGGAGATATTGGTCGGCGACCTTCGATCCGGAGATGCGGAATTTAAGCCCCTGGAAATCGGTCGGCTTCAGCAAGGGGCGGTTGCCGGAGAGCATGTGAAAGCCGTTGTCCCAGTAAGCGAGGCCGGTGACGCCCTTGGCCTCCAGCTTCTGGAACAGCCACTTGCCGACCGTGCCCTTCATCGCGTTGGAATAGGTCACGTCGTCCTTGAACAGCCAGGGCAGGTCGAGCGCCTCGAATTCCTTGATGCCGAGCGGCGCGAACTTCGCGGTCGAGGGCGCGAGCATGTGCACCGAGCCGAGCTGGAGCGCCTCGATCTCCTCCTTGTCCTTGTAGAGCGTGGAGTTCGGATAGACTTCGACCTTGACCTTGCCGTCGGTGTATTTTTCGGCGAGTTCCTTGAACTTCAGCGCGCCCTTCCCTTTCGGCGTGTCGTTGGCGACGACGTGGCTGAACTTGATGACGATCGGGCCCTGGGCTTGGGCGATGGCGGGAGCCAAGAGAGGAGCCGAGAGAGCAGCGAAGAGAACAGCCGCGGCGCCTACCGCGGCAAGCAGCTTGCGCATGAACGTACCTCCCAACAACCTCTAACCGGGTTCTTCTTGTTTTTCAGGCCAGTAGTGGCAGCAATCCGCCAGCCGAACAACTAGACCTAAGCCCAATTTGACGCAGCCAAGCTAACGTGGCGACCGCCAGATGCGCAAGCCGCTGCCCGCGCTAGTCCAACGGGACGATCGCTTATGCCGCATTGCGGCAGCGCCATCAGCCCTTGCGTTGCGCGACCATGAAGAGGCGGCGGAACGGGAACAGCGTCTGCCCCGCCGCATTCTTCGGATAGGCCTTTGCGACGCGCATGCCGTAGGCGGCTTCGAACGCGGCTTTCTCCTCGCCTTGGAGAACGTCGAGATAGCGCGTCAGCCAGGTGCCCTTGGTCCATTCCTTCACGGGGTTGTCGCCTTCGAGCACCTGCAGATATTCGGTCTCCCAGATGTCGATGTTGGCCGACATCGGCGCGAGCAGATCGTGATAGAAGGCCGGCCCTTCCACCGGGGGCGGGGTGACGAGATGCTCCACCTTGGACCGCCATGGGCCGTCGAGCGCGGTCTCGCCGATCAGCACATGCGACGGCGCGAGGAAATTGCGCGGCATCTGCACCGCGAGCATGCCTCCTGGCGTCACCTTCTCCATCAGCGACGGAAACAGTGCTGCGTGATTGGGCAGCCAATGCAGTGCGGCATTGGAATAGATCAAGTCGTACTGTCCGGCGGGACTCCAATGGCCGAGATCTTCATGTGACCATTCCACGTCAGGGGCGGCCTTGCGTCCCGCCGCGACCATCTCCGCCGAGCCCTCGACACCGGTCACGCGTGCCTCCGGCCAGCGCTCCCTGATCAATTTGGTGACGTTGCCGGCGCCGGCGCCGAGATCGGCGATCGCGCGCGGGGCAGAATCCGGTATCCGCATCAGCAGGTCGACGGCGGGCCGGAGCCGATGGCCGGAGAACTTCAGATATTGCTGCGGATCCCAGACCATCCTTCGACGCCTTTTGTTTTTCGTATGTCCTTCGCCAAGGCTTTTGTCCTTAAAAAAAGGCTCTTGTCCTTCGGCAGGCCTCTTGGTTACCACTGCTCGTCCCGCTCGGGCAATTCGCATGCCCGCGGGACAGGGCAGGAAACCAACAACAAAACACAAGCAAGACCAAGAGAGCGTGCGACCATGGATCTCGGGCTCACATCGAAAACCGCTGTCGTCACCGGCGCGAGCATCGGCATCGGCCGCGCCATCGCCAAGGGCCTCGCCGCCGAAGGCGTTCGCGTCGTCGGCGTGGCGCGCCGTACCGACCTCCTCGCCGAGCTGGTGAAAGAGGGCGGCGGCGGATTGATCATCCCGTTCGCGCAGGACGTGATGGCCAAGGACGCCGCCGAGACCATCGCGGCCTTTGCCGTGAAGGAGTTCGGCCATGTCGACATCCTCGTCAACAATGCCGGCGGCAGCCGTCCCCTGCCCGTCGATGCGCCCGACAGCAAATGGGACGAGGCGATCGCGCTCAACTTCACCAGCTACCGCCGCATCGCGCATGCACTGCTGCCGCAGATGATCGAGCGCAAATGGGGCCGCATCGTCAACATCACCGGCAAGTCGGAGCCGGAAGGCCTCAATGCCGCTTTCGCCGCCAAGGCCGCCGTGCACGCCTGGGCCAAGGGGCTGTCGCGCGAAATCGGCAAGCACGGCATCACCATCAACTGCATCCCGCCCGGCCGGATCATGAGCGAGCAGATCCGCCGCAACTACCCGCCGGATTACCGCGAGCGCTTTGCCGAGGAGGAGATCCCGGTCGGCTATTGGGGCGAGCCGGAAGATCTGGCCGCACTCGCGGTGTTCCTGGCCTCGCCGGTGGCGCGGTACATCACGGGCGCGGTGATCCCGGTCGATGGGGGACTGCGGCGCTATCAGTTCTAGGAGCGCACGCTCTTCATGCAGGTCCCAAGCATTGCTGCGCCGCGGAAGAGTTGAGGCATCGACAACGTTGATTTGCGTCAAGCGGACGGTCGAGCCGTTGCGAGATCCTCGCGCGCTATCGGCGAGCCGACACGGGAGTGCGCGCGGTGAACGGTTGGACGCGTTGGGTGCCCGGGATCAACACGCTTCGCCACTACGAAGCTGATTGGCTTCGGCATGATGTATTCGCAGGTCTCGTGCTGGCGACCATGCTGGTCCCGGTCGGAATTGCCTATGCCGTGGCGTCCGGACTGCCGGGCATCCACGGCCTCTACGCCACCATCGTCCCGCTTCTGGCCTACGCGTTGTTCGGTCCGAGCCGCATCATCGTGCTCGGACCGGACTCGGCGCTGGCAGCCGTCATCCTCGGTGTCATTGTCCCCTTGTCCGGCGGCGATCCGGTCCGCGCGGCCATGCTTGCCGCGATGATGGCGCTCGTTTCCGGAGCGGTGCTCGTTGTAGCGGGCATCGCACGGTTGGGGTTCGTGACCGAGCTGCTGTCCAAGCCGATCCGGTACGGCTACATGAACGGGATCGCGCTGACCGTTTTGATCAGCCAGCTGCCAAAGCTGCTCGGCTTCTCGATCGAAAGCGAAGGACCACTGAGAGACCTGTGGGCGATCGCCGTTGGGATCGGCGATGGCAAGATCAATTGGGCCGCATTCGCAGTCGGACTTGGCACGTTGATCGTCATCCTGCTGCTCAAGGACAACAAACGACTGCCGGGAATCCTGATCGCCGTCGTCGGAGCGACGCTTGTCGTCTCACTCCTCGACCTGGGAACCGGTTATGGTGTGAAAGTCCTGGGGCCACTCCCACAAGGGCTGCCAGCCTTCTCCATCCCCAGGATCAGCTATAGCGATCTGATCCCCGTGCTGGCCGGCGGCTGCGCCATCGCTCTGGTCTCGTTCGCCGATACCAGCGTGTTGTCGCGAACCTATGCTGCTCGCTTGGGCGACAAGGTCGATCCGAACCAGGAGATGGTGGGCCTCGGCGCCGCCAACCTGGCAACCGGCTTTTTCCAGGGCTTTCCGATCAGCAGCAGCTCCTCGCGCACGCCCGTTGCCGAAGCGGCCGGCGCCCGCACCCAACTCACATGCGTCGTCGGCGCGCTTGCGATCGCGTTCCTTCTGTTGGCTGCGCCAAACCTGTTGCAGCACCTGCCGAATGCCGCATTGGCCGCCGTGGTGATCGCAGCCGCGATCGGTCTGATCGAGATCGGTGATCTCAAACGGATCTACCGAATCCAGCGCTGGGAATTCTGGTTGACCGTGCTCTGCTTCGTCGGCGTGGCCGTGCTGGGCGCGATTCCGGGAATCGGCCTCGCCATCGCGGTGGCCATTGCCGAGTTTCTGTGGGACGGCTGGCGTCCACACTCCGCGATTCTGGGGCGGGCGCACGGCGTCAAGGGCTATCACGACATCACGAGATATCCCGATGCCCGCCTGATACCCGGACTGGTGCTGTTTCGCTGGGACGCGCCGCTGTTCTTCGCCAATGCCGAGTTCTTCAAGGAGCGTATTTTGGCCGCGGTCGAGAAATCGCCGACGCCCGTACGCTGGCTGGTCGTCGCCGCCGAACCGGTCACGAGCGTCGACGTCACCGCCTGCGATACCGTTGCCGAACTGGACAAGGCGCTCCACGCCAGGGGCATCGAACTATGCTTTGCCGAGCTCAAGGATCCCGTGAAGGACAAGCTGAAGCGATTCGGGTTGTATGCGCAGGTCGGCGAAGCCCAGTTCTTTCCGACCATCGGCTCGGCGGTCTCCAGCTATCTGGACATCAACAATGTCGAATGGGAGGACTGGGAAGATCAGGTCAAGGTCGGTTCGCAGCCCGTCGGATTGTAGAGCGAAAGCGAAACCGATCGTCGGAGCCGAGATGCCCTGCCAAAGCGGAATGGCTTTGCGTCGAAACGGTTGCCGCGGCTCTTCACCTCTCCCGCAAGCGGGAGAGGGAGTCCACCTCCGTCGACGCAGCGATCACGCCTCACGCCATCATGCACTAGCTGCGCATCCGATGGCCCCATTGCCGCCGAACCTCACGGCTTGACGTAGCTCCAGCCCTGTTCCTGCAGCTCCATGACGCGGACGACACCCGATTTGACCACCGTCGCCTGAGGAATCAGATTGATGTCCTTGCTCTCCGCCTTCCGCATATTGTCCTGGGTGTTGCCGCAGGCTTTGAAGGAGATTTCGGGATTGCTCATCGCGAGCACCTCGATGCGTGGCTTTACCGGCGAGGTATCATCGCGCAGCATATGAAGACCCGGACCAAAGGTGACGATCTCGATTGACACTGGTTCACCGAGATCGCGGTAATATTGCGCGACATTGCTCGCATTGTTGAGCGTGAGGTTCATCATCGCCGGGTCGTTGGAATTGACCTGCAATATCAGCTGATGCGGCTTTTTGGCGATCTCGGCCTTTGTCGCCTGAGCCATCGCCGCCCTGGTCGCAGGGGTTTGCTTGCCCGTGCGAGTCTGTCCCGGCTTGCTCGCCTGCGCCTGTCTACTCGGTTGCTTCGGATCGCTTACTTGATTCGTCGCGCTCGAGTGCGGATTCAACTGGTTGTCCTGCTGCGCCTGCGCGCCTGGTCCGACCAGAAGCATCATCGCCAGGCCGCCGATCGCTACCATCGCCAACTTCGGATTGATCATCTCGTGTCTCCCTTTCCCTGACCATCACCTTCCTGGTCTGGCGACGCTATGTGGCCATTTGCATGCAGCCGCCATTCTCTTGCGCACGTTCCCAAATCCGCTGAGCAGGAATTGTCCGTCTTGCACCTGACCAGTGCGGGCGAAGAGGCGCACAACGATGTGACCGTCGTCGGGTAGCGCGTTCAGCAACTTTACGACGTCGCCCCCGAAAGCGACGCCGGAGCCGAATGACGGCGACGCTGCCGCGAGTTGCGTTGGCGTGTCCGCATTCAGCCGAAAGGAGATGACGTATTCGTTGGCGCTCCGTGACAGCGCCGGTCCGGCGACCGTGACTTCGGTGCGGCCTTTGCGGCAGTGGATTGCGAGCTGCATGGCGGCTCCATCGGAGCCGCCGACAGAGGATGTTGTGGCGGTGACGATCGGCGAATAGTCGACCGGCGAGGTGGTCTCGCTGACCAGCCAGTTATCGTCCGACACCCGCCGGGCAGGCGGTGACAACTTGCGTGACGAATCTTGAAGACATTCCAGCCGGGCCGATCCGTCCATTCCCGAACAAGCCCGAAGTGCTTCCATGGAATCGCTCGTGCTTTGCGCGTAGGCAATTCCGCAGGCAACGTTGAAGACGACGGCGATCGGAGCAACGGCAGTGTTCATGGCTTCGCCTGGGCGCTGCGCGCCTGGCGATCCAGCCATTGCTGCGCTGCCTGGAAGCGGGTCAGCCCCGGGATGGTTGCGGCAAGATTGATCGACCGCCATTTCGGATCAAAGCCTGGTGCCTGCAGGCGGTCGATCCGCGAGAACAGGTAATCGACGAGACGCGCCACGCGTTGATAGCGATTCGAGCCCGGCCGCCAGTTGAACGCAACGAGTGCCGTCGGCACCGCGATGGTCGAGACCCGGTCGCCCTGCTTGATCAGATTGGGATACTCGATCGCGTCCAACGTCGCGGGCAGATAATAGTCCTCGAATCTCTTGTCGTAGTGGACCGGGAGAAACTTGAATCCGGTCTCCCAACGACCGCGTACGAAGGCGTCGACGGGCTTCGACGTGATGAACACGACGGCCGACATCTCACCCTTGCGCATCTGTTCCAGGGCAAGCTGATGCGGAATGAACGTCTTGTCGACGTCGATGCCGAGGCGGCTGAAGATCAGCGGTCCGGAATAGGCGGCTGCGGTGCCCTGGGTATTGAAGTTCACTTTCTTGCCGGCAAGGTCCTGCAGGCTCGTGATCTCCGGCCGTACGAAGATGTGCAGCTCGGACGGGAACAGATTGAGCAGGTAGGTGATGCGGCTTTGGATCTGCGGAACCTGAAGCTTGTACTCGTCGAGCGCATCGGAATTGATGATCGCGGTATCGACACCACGCAGATAGAGCAGCGCATTCAGATTGTCGGTGGCGCCCCGGGTGACGATCGGCAGCAGATGCAGCTCTGCTCCATCGTCGACGACACGGGCCATTTCTGCCGCGAGACGAATCGGCGCGCCCTCGAGCAGGCCGCCGGCGAGCCCGACGGTCCAGGCGTTCATCCGGTCCTTTTCTCTCTCCTGAGGGAGCGGCCCTCGTGCATCCGCCTTGGCGGATCTTGCGGTCTGTGCTTCCAGGCAAGCCGGTTGAAGCAGCACGGCAAGCGGCACCAGCGCGGCGAGCAGGAGCGACGAGAGCGACCTTGGCATCTTGTTCATGTCGTTCCTTTCGGAGTTCCCAAACAATCACTCGATCCAGCATGAATGCAAAGCCCGCGCTCAGTGATGCAATGCATCCAGTCGTTCCTTGGCTCCGCGGATGCCGCTCCTCTGTGCCTTCGCGTAGAGCTCTCGCGCCTTGGCCGCCTCGCCGCGCGTTCCATAGGCCCCCCAGGCGGCCAGAACCGCCGGATCATATGTCTCCGCGAGCATGAAGGTCGCCTGCGCGATGTTCTTCTCGGCAGCCAGCTCGAGGACAATCCGCGCTGCACCGATATTGCCCTGATCGAGCAACGCTCTGGCACGCGGGATCAATCGGGCCTCCACCTCGTCCTGACCCGGACTCGTCGGCGGCTCCGCTGCGGTCACGTTCTGCGCCGTCGATGGAATCGGACCGTCGTTTCTTTGCGCACCCGGGGCGCGCTCATCGGCGAGGCGCGATACCGAGGCGAGGCCTCTCTCCCTGGCTTCAGTCCTGCTCCGCTCCTGCTGCAGCGACTGCCGCAGTTCGGCGATCTCCCGGTTCGCCGCCTGTCTCTGCTGCGAGGCTGCATCGTTCGCCTCGCGCAGATGCCCGTTCAGGATTTCGATGTCGGCGCGCGTTTGCGCAAGTTTGCCCTCCAGCGCGGCAGCGTGAGCCTGGGCGTCTTCGAGGGCACGGCGTTGTTGCTCGGCGTTCGCCGTCGCCGACCGTGCCGCGTCTTCCTGTTGTGCCAGGGCTGCGTTCTTGTCGCGCTCCTGCTGCAGGGACTGCCGCAATTCCGCGATCTCGCGTCCCGCCGCTTCGCTTTGCTCCGCCGCCGCATTGTCGGCCGTGGCCGATCCGCGAGACAGGCCGGCAAGCTCGCTCGCGAGCGCCGCGGCGCGTGACTGCGCCTCGTAGCGTTCTTGCTCGGCGCTTGCCGCTAGCGCCTGCGCGGCGCTCACTCGCTTCGCCTGGACGGCGCTCTTTTCCCGCTCCTGCTGCAGAGACTGCCGCAGTTCAGCGATCTCCCACGCCGCCGCATCCCTTTGCCGCGTGGCCGCCTCGTCCGCGTCGCGCGCCTGCGCGATACGAGCCTCGATTTCGCGGCGGGTTCCGGCAAGTTCGTCCGCGAAGGCGGCGCCGCGGGCCTGCTCCTGTTGAAGAGACTGCCGCAGCTCCTCCGCGGCAATTTCCGCCGCGTGCGTGCGCTGGACCGCCACGTCAAGCTCCCTGCGCGCGCCGGCCAGCTCACCGGAGAGCGCGTCACTGCGCGGAGCGTCGGCGTCGAGCCGTTGTCGATGTCCCGCCGTGCTTGCCGAGACCGCCTGCATCAGGGGCTCGGACGTTTCGCTCTGAAGGAGCGCTAGCGATCCGGCCCCGATGTCCGGCCGCTGGTCGAGGCCGGCGGCGCTCCCGCCGTCAATGCGTGTCATTTCGAGAGTCGTTTGTGCCTTGAACGGGTCGAAAGCACCGAGCAGGGTCACCCCAATGAAGATGAGGGGGACCAGAACGACAGCCGCAACGAGCGAACTGCCCGATGTTGCCTCCTCCGGATCGACATCCTGGGTCTCACCACACCAATGGGTCGGTGAAGAGGAGATCAGCGAGCCGTCCTTTCCTACCCATCTGCCTGTCTCGAGCGACCCGTGACCGAGCTCCCCCGCCGCATCTTCTATCCGGGTGTTTTCTCGATCCCTGGGTGCATTATCGATTGATCGGCGCATGCATTACGCCTCTCTTGCGGCGCGGCGACACGTCCAAATTAAATATGATAATTAACTGAATTACATATAATTTCGATAATATTCAAGAGTCAAATTAAATATGCTCGTCGGATGCCGTTACACGGCTCATACATCGCATGGAATATAGGGCTGGCGCCCCGAATCTGCGTATCTGACCATGTTCTCGTCGCGTCTCGGCATCGAGGAGTGACCATGCGCATTGCATTGCCGTATTTGGGGATTGGCGTCTGTTTGTCCGTTGCAACCTGGTTGGCGCTGGGGCTCGTGCTCTAGCAGCGGTTTACCGCAAACGAGTTCGGAATCGACTTGGGACGGTCGCCCGAAATCACCGGTCCAACGGCGGTTTGGCCTTTGGCCTGTCCGACCGCGTTCGCCACCTCCCGCGCGTGTCGACCCACTTCGCACCTTGTGAATGAACCCGTGCGATGGTCATTAAGACTAAGGGTTTGAGCCATTCTGTTTTGTCGCCCAGGTCGGTCATTTCGTAACAGTCACAGTTTTGGGGCGCGTCATGAGTACTCGTGGTCAGTGCGACCGTATTGCGATTTTGCGTCAACGTGTTTCGTCTCTCAGCTCTCAACTGGCAGAGCTTCAGAACCTTCGCACCCGCTTGGAAAAAGCTCAGGAAAGACGAATCCGCAGACGTCCAAAGACCATTGGTACCTCGGCGACGCGGCGCCGATCTAGGCAGTAGGAGCGAGTCGACAGACTAAGCCCGCGGGCGGTGGCGATCAGACCACAACGCAAGAGCGTTGCGGGCGGTGGCTCTGGGCGTGGCCGGCGGCTTTCGCGGCGTTGGCCGGGACTTCAACAAGCGGTCCGCGACTTCGGCGCCGGGCCAGCAGTGACATCGGTTGCGCAGCAAGAGACCGCCCGAAGGCGGTCTCGCAGGCGCGAGCGAAAGGCGCTCCCTCAAAGATCAACCTGAACGGCAACGTTGGAGCGCACCCAATCCGATTGCCCTGCCTTCAGCCGCTTGGCTTGAAATTCAACGAAAGCCGGATCGGCGCCCAATGACGCCAAGGTGCGACCATAGGCTTCGACACTATCAAAGCGGGCCACGAAGGCGTAGTTCCCGATCTCGCCACCGATCACCGACCAATAGCTGACATCGGCCCCGTGTTTCCTCCAGAGTGTCGCGCCCTCTTTTGCCAGCTGTAGGACCGTCGCAAGATCGCTACCGGGTCTCGGATGCGAAACGAACTGCATAATGACTGCAGGCATATTCCCCTCCAATGATGAATGATGGCCAGACAACCCGGTTTGGTCATTTGGCCCGAGGAGAATTTCAAGCAGTGCACGCTCAAGCTTGATCTGGATCAATCCACTGTTCAAGCTCGACTGCAGTCTGCCTCCCTTGCGCTGAATTGCTGCATTGCGTGGAGATTGCCATGATGGAGCAGCGCAATCGAGTTGTTCAGGTCAGCCGCTTCGGTGATCCCGAGACACTGGAGGTTGTCGATGCTCCCCTGCCGAACGCTGGCCGGGGCGACGTGCGCGTTCGCGTGCTCGCGTCGAGCCTCAACTACACCGAGGTGCTGATCAGGCGCCACCTATACCCGCAAACGATGCGCTTCCGGCCGCCGTTCGTGATGGGCTACGACGTAGTGGGAGCAATCGATCAGCTCGGCGAAAGCGTGCGCGACTTTCAGATCGGCGACCGCGTGGCCGACATGACGGTGGTCGGATCAAACGCCGAGTATCGCACGCTTCGGGCCAACGGCCTGACCCGCGTGCCCTTGGGCGTGGACGCCGCTGAAGCGGCCGCTCTGATCTTGAGCTGGACGACCGCCTACCAGCTTCTACACCGCGCGGCCAAGGTGCAGCGAGGCCAACGTGTGCTCGTTCATGGGGCCGCCGGCGCGGTCGGCCAGGCTCTGCTCGTCCTTGGGAGACTGGCCGGTCTCGAGTTGTGGGGCACCGTACGCGGCGAGCACATGGCGCTCGTCCGAAACCTGGGGGCAGCGCCGATCGACTACCAGCATGAGGACTTCACGCGGATTCTGCCGGGCGGATTCGACGTCATTGTCGACGGCGTCGGCGAAGACGGTTATCGCCGCTCATACGCGGCGCTCAAGCCCGGCGGCCTGCTCTGTGCCATCGGCTTTTCGGCGAGTGTGCAGGCACAGCGTCGAATGCTCCCTATCGTGATGGAGATCGCGCGCCTGTACCTGTGGAGATTGTTGCCCGGCGGCAAGCGAGCCCGCTTCTACTCGGTCAATGCCATGCGGGCGCGACATCCCAGCTGGTTCAAGGAGGACCTGGAGCAACTGTTCGGGCTGCTGGCAAGTGGTGCCATTCGGCCGCGCATCGCCGAGCGGATCTCCTTCGAGCAGGTCGCCGATGCTCACCGTCGCCTCGAGGCTGGCGGTCTCGAAGGCAAGCTCGTGCTTTGCCCGGATCTCTCCTCGCGACGAAGCCAGCGCGCCGTCTGACACGGCGCGCCGGCACGGCACCCGCCTTCCGGCTTATGACGCGCCCTGGCATCAGATCACCGGTGTAAGGCCCGCGACATCGAAGCCGCGCCCGCATGCGAACCTGCTTCGGTGCAGGAAGGCTGGTGGGCTGCTCATTCGATCACCTCGTCGGCGACCAGGAGAAAGTCTCGACCAATCGACAAGCCAAGCGTCCTGGCCGTTGCAAGATTTATGACCAGCTCGAACTTGGTCGGCCGCTGTATCGGCAATTCGGCCGGCTTTGCGCCTTTGAGAATTCTGGCCAGGTAGCTGGCGGTGGCACGCGACAAGTCAGGCAGGTTGACGCCGTAGGAAACCAGGCCCCCCAGATCCACTGCCTCTCTGGCGGCGTAGATCGCCGGCAGGCGGTTCTTCTCGGCAAATGGCACAATCCGCGCGTACTGGCTGTACAGCATCGGGCTGGGAAACAGGACGAGGCCGTCGGCTTGCGCCTTGGCCAGCTCCGCGAACGCGCCTTCGAGATCGGCAGGACCGTCCGCCGGCACAAGCTGAAGCTTGGCTCCGAGAGATTGCGCGGCACTCTCGATTTCGTTCAGCATCCCCTTCATCGTGCGCTCACCGTATGCCCGGGGGTGCCACAGCACGACGACGCGCGAAAGACCGGGAACGATCACCTTGAGCAATTGAAGCCGTTTGGACAACAGCTCCGGGCCAAGAAATGTCGTCCCGGTAACATTGCCGCCCGGCCGCGCCAGGCTGGAAGCGAGCTCGTCCTCGACGGGATCGGCCATGCCGATGCCGACAATGGGAATGGTGGAAGTCGCTTTCCTGGCGGCGCGGACAGCCGGGGTGGCCAAAGCAACAATTGCGTCGACCCGTTGCGCCACGAATTCCTGCGCGAGCTCGCTGAGCTTGTCGGCATCGCCGTCGGCGAATCTGCGGTGAAATGCGACATCCTTTCCTTCGGCATAGCCGAGCTCGCGCAACGCCGGGACAAACGCATCGAGCGTCTTCAGACTTGCGTCTGATTTGTCGCCACGGCCGAGCGAAAGCATACCAATCTGGCGAAGCCTGCTCGATTGCTGAGCATGAGCTGCGAACGGCCACGTGGCAGCCACACCCCCGATGACAGTGATGAACTGGCGCCGTTTCATGGGGCCCTCAGCCAAAGCACGAAGCATCGTACAGACAAAGGGCGACGCCATGGAAGTGCAATCGGGCCGGGGAAAGCACGCTTCGGGTCCGGTGCCCAACACGATTGCCGAGCCGAAGAAGCTGCGCTTCGGCGCCTACTATGGAAGCTATGGCGGTGACTACAATGGCTGCTATGGCGGCTATCCCGGCTACGGCTACCCAGCCGCGTCATATTATGGTTACGGCGGCGAATATTGCCCGCCGACCGGCAGCTACTGGGCCTATTAACCGCATTCGCTTCTTCGGAGAATGGCTCGCCAAGTGCCGCCATTCTCCGGCCAACCAATTCAACCGGTGACGGGAAAGCCCTCCTCATCCCTGGCCCGCCGGCGGGACGACGTACAGCGTCAGCGCGAACACCGCATAGATGAAGATCATCAGGGCGCCGACGAACCAGGCTGAGCGCCCGCTGGCCGTGATGAAGGCCGACGTCACTGTCGCGATCATCACCATGGTGACGGCGCCAGGCCAGAACTGCAGGTCCATCGGCTTCGGCCCCACGACGTAGCTGAGCAGCACCAGCGCGGGTGCGACGAACAGCGCGATCTGAGAAGCGCTGCCGAGCGCAATGCTGACGGCCATGTCGAGCCGGTTCTTGCGCGCCGCGGCGAAGGCCACCGCAAATTCGGCGGCGGCGCCGACCAGCGAGACGACGATGAAGCCGACGAAGGCCGGGCTCATTCCGAAGGTTTCCGCCGCCTTCTGCACCGATTCCACGAAGATCTCGCTGACCAGCGCGACCAGCACGGTGACGACCAGCAGCGTGCCGACGGCTATTCCGATCGGCCAGTGCGCCTCCTTGTCGTCGCCGTGATCGGCGCTGGCGAACAATTCCTTGTGCGTTCGAAGCGAGAACAACAGGCCGAGCCCGTAAACGAGGATGAGCAGGACCGAAATGCCGAGGCTGAGCTTGTTGAGGATGCCCCCGCCCTGCGGCAGGTGGTCGAGATCGGCGACCGCCGAAGGCGCAAGCAGGGCAACGGTCGCCATCAGCAACAGGCCGGACGAAAGCCGCGCCCCGGCGCGGTTATATTCCTGCACATGATAGCGCAGGCCGCCGAGCAGCAGGCAGGCCCCCAGCATGAACACCGCGTTGGTGACGATCGCTCCCGCGATCGAGGCCTTCACCAGCATGTACTGGCCTGCGCGCAGCGCCGCGATGGCGATGATCAGCTCGGTCAGATTGCCGAGCGTTGCATTGAGCAATCCGCCCACGGCATCGCCGGTCTTCGCGGCCACCGCCTCTGTGGCGTGGCTGAGCAGCGCTGCCAGCGGCACGATGGCCAGCACCGACAGCACGAACAGCAGCGTGTGGGAATGCGGCACCACCGCCTCGGCCACCAGCACCATAGGCACGAAGGCCAGCATCCAGAGCAAAGGGGTATTCCGGATTTCCCTGAGCAGGGTCTGCATGTGGGCCGCCCTTCCATCGATGCGCCGATGGAAAGGTCGGGCGGCCGCGCAGGCGGAGTCTTGATCTGTCTCAACGTCGGCGTGGTGGAGACGGCGCGCGCAGGATGCGAATGCGGCCTGCTCCCGGCCCGATCGCTGGCACGTTGGCATCTTGCCAGTGTTTTGCCCGACGGGTCAACTTGATCGGGGCTGCGACCGCCGTTTGCGACACGGCGGGAAAATGCCTTGTCGATCAAAGGGCCTCCTACTGTGCATGGGGTTGTTTTTCGACTTTTTTGTTGGGGCCTCGCCCTGCGCACGCAGCGCGAGCCGCATCGCCTGACCTTCGCGCATACACAGCATGCAAGCTTGCGCCTGTGGAAGCCGGCGCCTCCGTAGTACATGCCGAACATCCCACCATGGCTACGCCGCCGGAGCAGCGCGCCAACGAAAATGACGATCACGTTACCCGCCGCCGCGCGCGAGCCCGATCACCCCATCGCCGACGGCCTGCCCGCCGCGCAGCGGCGCTGGGCGGTCGCCGCGATCTTCACTGCGCTGGCGATGGCCTCGCTCGACACCGCGATCGCCAACATCGCCCTGCCCGCCATCGCCGCCGAGCTGCACGTCACGCCGGAGCAGTCGGTGTGGGTGGTCAACGTCTACCAGATCGCGCTGGTGGCGACGCTGCTGCCGCTGGGGGCGCTCGGCGAGATCGTCGGGCACCAGCGCATCTATCTCGGCGGCCTGATCCTGTTCACCATCGCCTCGCTGTTCTGCGCGGCGGCATGGTCGCTCGACAGCCTCCTGGTGGCGCGCACCCTGCAAGGCCTGGGAGCGAGCGGCATCATGAGCGTCAACACAGCGCTGGTGCGCTTCGTCTATCCCGGCCGCATGCTCGGCCGGGGTTTCGGTCACAACGCGCTCGTGGTCGCGACCGCCTTCACCTTCGGGCCCTCGATCGCCTCCGCCATCCTGGCGCTCGGACCGTGGCCGTGGCTGTTCGCCGTCAACATCCCGTTCGGCCTCGTCGCCATTGGCATCGGCTTTGCGATGCTGCCGAAGACCCCGCGCGCCGATCACGGCTTCGACTTGCTCGGCGCGATCCTGGCCACCGCCTGCCTCGGCCTGTTCATCACCGGCGTCGGCAGCGCCGCGCACAATCTGTCGCCAATCGTTGTCGGCATCGAGTTGGTCACCGCCCTCGTGCTTGGCGTGATCCTGACCCGCCGCCATGCCGATCATCCCGCGCCGATGCTGCCGATTGACCTGTTCGCCAGGCCGATGTTCGCCCTGTCGGCGGCAACGGCCGTGTGCTCCTTCGCAGTCCAGGGCCTCGCCTTCGTCTCGCTGCCGTTCTATTTCGAGGACGTGCTCGGCCGCTCGCAGGTCGAGACCGGCTTCTTCATGACGCCGTGGCCGCTGGTGGTCGGCATCATGGCGCCGATCGCAGGCCGTCTCTCCGACCGCCATGCCGTCGGCCTGCTCGGCGGCATCGGTCTCGTGCTGCTCGGTCTCGGCATGGCGCTGCTGGCGACACTGCCGGCCAATCCCGCGATCCCTGACATCATTTGGCGAATGGTGATCTGCGGCATGGGGTTCGGCTTCTTCCAGGCGCCGAACATGAAGGCGGTGATGGCAAGCGCGCCGCCGCACCGCAGCGGCAGCGCCTCCGGCATAGTCGCGACCGCGCGCCTGACGGGGCAGACGACCGGCGCGGCGCTCGCCGCCGCCTGCTTCGCGCTCGCAGGTCATGACGGCGCGACACTGGCGCTGGCGCTCGGCGCGGGCTTTGCCGCGCTCGGCAGCGTGATGAGCTTCCTGCGGCTCGCGGTGAAGTAAGCCGGTCAGGCCGCCGTCACGCCGACGGCCACCGGAGCGACGGTCTCGTTGTCCAGCGCGGCCAGGCGCTCGTCGATGGCCGCGATGACCTTGCGCGAGTACGGCCCGAGATGTGCATAGGCCGCGATCATCTGCACGGCGATGCGCGCCGACGACGTGTCGCGCTTGGCGCAGTTCATGAAGGTCTGCCAGAGCGGCGCCCGCGCCTCGGGAAGGGCGGACACCACCTTGTGCACGGTCTCCATGGCGCCGAGCTTGGAGCGGATATCGCCTTCGGCAAGCTCGGAACGCTGCCTGGACCGGTCGAGCAGCGTCATCAGGCGATCGACGCGTGCTGCGTAGGCGGCCGGGCTGTAGACATGCTCCAGCACCCGCTTGTAGTCCGTCAGGATGTCGCGCAACGGGCGGACCGGATCGAAGTTGATGCCGGCCGTGCACTGATCGGCGCCGATGGTCGGCGCCACGTCGTGGCCCGAATGCAGCCGGCCTTCGCGCTCCAGCCGGCGCGTGAGCTGCGTGTTCGGCAAGGCATAGAGCAGGCCGACCATGGCCACGGGGATAGCCGCCTCCTCGATGAACTCGATCATTGACTCCGCCATCGAGACCTTCTCGTTGTCGAAGCCGACGATGAAGCCCGCGGTGACGAGCATGCCGGCGGCGTAGATCTTGTGGATGCTCTCGGCGATGTTGCGCCGCGTGTTCTGCTTCTTGCGCATCGCGACCAGCGTCTCGGGGTCCGGACTTTCGATGCCGACGAAGATGCCGAAGAAATTGGCCGCACCCATCAGCTCCAGGAGCTCCGGATCGTCGGCGAGGTTGACCGAGGCTTCCGTGGAGAATTCGAACGGATAGCCGTGCGTGCGTTGCCATTCGGCGAGCTTCGGCAGGAATTGCCGCAGCGACTTCTTGTTGCCGATGAAATTGTCGTCGACGAAATCCAGATGGCCGCGATAGCCCATCTTGTAGATCGTCTCGAGCTCGACGAACATCTGCTCGATCGTCTTGGTCCGCGGCACGCGCCCGTAGAGCTCGATGATGTCGCAGAACTCGCAGGTGAAGGGACAGCCGCGCGAATATTGCACCCCGAGATAGAGATAGTCCTCGAACTTGAGCAGGTCGAAACGCGGCACCGGCGTCTTGGTGACGTCGGCCTGGAACTTCGGTGCGGTGAAGACGCCGGACCGCGCGCCGCTCTCCCAGGCCGCGATGAAATCGTCGATGACGCTCTCGGCCTCGCCGAGCACTCGGAAATCGGCCCGCTCGTAGATGTGGGGGCTCGAGGTCGGATCTGGTCCGCCGACCACGACCGGCTTGCCCGCGGCGCGGCAGAGCTCGATCAGGCGCAATGTGTCGGCCTGCTGGGGTAACATACCGCCAGTGAACACGACGTCGGCCCAGGCGAGATCCTCCTCGCCGAAGGGCGCCGTGTTGCAATCGATCAGCCGGACCGTCCAGCTCTCGGGCAGCATCGCGGCAACGGTGATCAGGCCCAGGGGGGCGGCCGGGCGCTTGACACCCAGCACTTTGCAGGATTCGCCGAAGGTCCAGAAGGACTCTGCCGAGAACAGCGGGTAGAGCATCAGTACGTTGCAGGGACTCGGCACGTTCATGGAACTCCTTTTGCGTCGGCGCAGTGTACCAAAGCGCCCGCGACTTGCACCCCGGCAAAAGAGACAAACTGTCGCCGCTGCGCAAGCCGCGCAGGGCCCTGGAACCGGCCTTCATAGCCGGACGTCGCCTCAAGCCACGGATTGACGCCCTCGGAATAAGGCGTCAACCCGAATCGATTGCGAAGGGATGAGGCAAAACGGCGTCCCGGTCCATACGCCAGAGCGGCACGGCCATGCGTCCCGGCCACCCCTCGGACTGTTGATTTGAACCGTTCCAGTTTGCCCGACACATTGCGCCCCTGAGTTCAATCGGTGGATTGGGCCAATCAGGGGACTTGCGATGGCAGACCTAACAATCAACGGAAAAACCTTCACGCTCGACGTCGAGCCGGATACGCCGCTGCTCTGGGCGATCCGCGAGAATGCCGGCCTGACCGGCACTAAATATGGTTGCGGCATTGCACAATGCGGCGCCTGCACGGTTCACCTCGATGGCGTCGCGATGCGCTCCTGCGGGATCTCGGTCAGCGAGGCCGAGGGCAAGAAGATCACCACGATCGAGGGGCTCGCCTCGGGCAATGCGCTGCACAAGGTGCAGGAGGCCTGGATCGCCCAGGACGTGCCGCAATGCGGCTATTGCCAGAGCGGCATGATCATGGCGGTGGCCGCGCTCTTGAACGAGAAGCCGAAGCCGACCGACGCCGACATCGACGAGGCCATCACCAATATCTGCCGCTGCGGCACCTTCCAGCAGGTCCGCGAGGCGATCCACACGATCGCGAGCGCGTAAGGAAATCCCCACATGAACAAGCATATCTCCCCGCGGCTCAACCGCCGCGCCTTCGTCATTGGCACGGCCGCGGTCGGTGCCGGCCTCGCCATCGGCCTCGACCTCCCCTTCGGCGGCCCCGCCGTGGTCCGCGCGGCCGACGGCTCGCCCGAGATCGGCGCCTGGGTCGTGGTCAGGCCGGACGACACCGTGGTGGTTCGCATCGCCCGCTCGGAGATGGGCCAGGGCTCGCTGACCGGCCTCGCCCAGCTGGTGGCCGAGGAGCTCGAATGCGACTGGACCAAGGTCACCACCGAATATCCGACGCCGGGCCAGAGCGTCGCCCGCAAGCGCGTGTGGGGTGATTTCTCCACCGGCGGCAGCCGCGGCATCCGCTCCTCGCAAGACTATGTCCGCAAGGGCGGCGCCACCGCGCGCGTGATGCTGATCCAGGCCGCAGCCGACGCCTGGAAAGTGCCGGCCTCCGAATGCAAGGCCGAGAACAGTGTCATCACCCATACGCCGTCGGGCCGGACCACGACCTACGGCAAGGTCGCCGAGGCTGCGGCGAAACTGACGCCGCCGGCGGACGTCAAGCTGAAGGATCCGAAAGACTGGAAGCTGATCGGCAAGGGCGTCAATCGGCTCGACACCGCCGACAAGACCACCGGCGCGATGGTCTACGGCATCGACGTCAAGCTGCCGGGCATGCTGAACGCCGCGATCAAGGATTGCCCCGTGTTCGGCGGCAAGCTGAAGAGCTTCGACGAAGCCAAGATCGCCGGCATGAAAGGCGTCAAGAAGGTCGTCAAGGTCGGCGACACCGCGGTCGCCGTCGTCGCCGACACCTGGTGGCACGCCAAGACCGCGCTCGAGGCGCTGCCGATCGTCTGGGACGAAGGCGACAACGCAAAGGTTTCCAGCGAGTCGATCGCGAAATGGCTGGCCGAGGGCCTGGACAATTCGCAGCCGGCCTATGTCGGCAACAAGAACGGCGACGCCAAGGCTGCGATTGCCGGTGCCGCCAAGAAGGTCGAGGCTGTCTACGCCTATCCCTACCAGAACCACGCCACCATGGAGCCGATGAACGCCACCGCGCTCTACACCGCGGACAAATGCGAGGTCTGGTGCGGCACGCAGAACGGCGAGGCGGCTTTCGCGGCGGTGCTGGAAGCGTCCGGGCTTCCGGCGGAGAAGTGCGACGTGCACAAGGTGATGCCGGGCGGCGGCTTCGGCCGTCGCGGCCAGACCGACTATGTCCGCCAGGCGGTCATGATCGCCAAGCAGATGCCGGGCACGCCGATCAAGCTGCTGTGGTCGCGCGAAGAGGACATGGCGCACGGCAGGTATCACCCCATCACCCAGTGCAAGATGACCGGCGCGTTCGATGCCAACAACAATTTGATCGCCCTGCACTACCGCCTGTCCGGGCAATCGATCCTGTTCTCGCTCCGCCCCGAAGCGTTGCAGAACGGGATGGATCCCGCGGCATTCCAGGGCGTCGCCCAATCCGGCGAAGCTGCGATCGGCTATTCGGTGCCGAACCTTCTGGTCGAGCATGCGATGCGCAACCCGCACGTCCCGCCTGGCTTCTGGCGCGGCGTCAACGTCAATCACAACGCGATCTACATGGAATGCTTCATGGACGAGCTCGCCCAGGCCGCAGGCCAGGACCCGCTCGAATTCCGCCGCAAGCTGATGGGCAACCACCCCAAGCACCTCGCGGTGCTCAACGCGGTTGCCGAGAAGATCGGCTGGACCACGCCGGCGCCGCAAGGCGTCTATCGCGGCATCGCGCAGGTGATGGGCTACGGCAGCTATGTCGCCGGCGCCGCCGAGATCTCGGTGACCGACGGCAGCAAGATCAAGGTGCATCGCATCGTCGCCTCCACCGACCCCGGCTACGTCGTCAATCCGGCGCAGGTGGAGCGACAGGTCGCCGGCTCCTTCGTCTATGGCCTCTCCGCGCTGTTCTACGGCGGCTGCACGGTGAAGGACGGCAAGATCGAGCAGACCAACTTCGACACCTACAATTCGATGCGCATCAACGAGATGCCGAAGGTGGAGACGGTGATGGTGCCGAGCGGCGGATTCTGGGGCGGCGTCGGCGAGCCGACCATCGGCGTCGCGGCCCCGGCGGTGCTGAATGCGTACTTTGCCGCGACCGGCAAGCGCATCCGCCAGGTGCCGCTGCGCGACCAGAACATCACCTTCGCGTGAAGCAACATGCCGCGGCGGCGAGAGATTGCCGCCGCGGCCCTTTTCGAATGCCCCTGATGACCACGCGCCCGGTGACACGGCGGAATGCCGTGTTCGGCATCACCATGGCGGCCGCAACACTGTCGCGGCCATCGATTTCGCGCGCGCAATCCAAGGGACGTGTCGTCGTGGTCGGCGGCGGTTTCGGCGGCGCGGCTTGCGCCCGCGCGCTGAAGCATGCGCAGGGAGATTTGCAGGTCATCCTGATCGAACCCAACGCGGTCTACACCGCCTGTCCCTTCAGCAACGAGGTGATTGCGGGCCTGCGCGACATCGACGCGCAGCAGTTCGGCTACGACAAGCTCGCCGCCGAGGGCGTCACTGTGATCGGCCAGGCCGTAACCGCGATCGAGCCGGACCGGCGCAGCGTGATGACGACCGACGGCGTCGCGCTGCCTTACGATCGCCTCGTGCTCTCGCCCGGCATCGACTTCCATCTCGAAGCCCTGCCCGGCTACGACGACGCCGCGTCGGAGACGATGCCGCACGCCTGGAAAGCCGGCGCGCAAACGCTTTTGCTGCGCCGGCAATTGGAAGCGATGGCGGACGGCGGCACGGTCGCCATTGCAATCCCGGCCAATCCTTCCCGGTGCCCGCCAGCGCCTTACGAGCGCGCGAGCCTGATCGCGCATTACCTGACGTCGCGAAAGCCGCGCTCGAAAGTCCTGATCCTCGACGCCAAGGACACGTTCTCGCAGCAGCGGCTGTTCGAGAAGGCGTGGAAGGAGCTCTATGGCGACATGATCGAGCGTGTCGCCCTGTCGCAAGGCGGCCGCGTCACCTCGGTCGATCCGACGACGCGAACCATCGTCACCGAGTTCGGCAACTACACCCCTGATGTCGCCAACGTCATCCCGCCGCAGCGCGCGGGGCGCATCGCCGGCGTCGCAGGCGTTGCGGACGCGACCGGCTGGTGCCCGATCGATCCCGTCACGTTCGAGTCAAAACTCGTTCCGAACGTCCACGTCGTTGGCGATGCCTGCCTCGGCGGCGGCATTCCCAAATCGGCGTCCGCTGCGAGCGCGCAAGGCAAGGTTTGCGCTAGCGCGATCGTGAATCTCCTCGCCGGCCGCGCGCCGGACACGCCCCGCCTGACCGGCGTCTGTTACAACATCGTCGCGCCCGGCTACGGCTTCTCGCTCGCCGGCCACTACCAGCCGCGCGGCGACATCTTTGCCGAGGTCGAGGGCGGCACCACCAGCCCTGTCGATGCACCGCGCGAATTGCGCGCCCGCGAGGCCACGGAAGCGGAGCGCTGGTTTGAAACGATCACGGCGGACACCTTTGGCTAGGCAGTGATGGAACGAGCAAGCCGCCATGAATCCGGTGCGCCCCCTCCCCCGCCTGCGGGGGAGGGTTGGGGACAGGGTGCCTCCGCTTGCGAGAACCCCCAAGAGGAGAGAACCCTCACCCGCCGCTTCGCGGCGGCCTCTCCCGCAAGCGGGAGAGGCAAGCGGAGTGCGCGGCGATGTCAGTTATTGCATCCGATAGCTGCGATTGCGGCACTCATCGTGGCAAGCCTCGCCCTCGCCTTGCCGACCCAAGCCGAAGAGCTCGTGCCCTACACAATCGTCGGCGACGGCATTCCGCAATCGCTCACAGGCTCACCCGGCGATGCTGCGCGCGGGCGCGCGCTGGTGCTCGCACGCACGACGACCTGCATCCTCTGCCATTCCGGCCCATTCCCGGAGACGCGGTTCCAGGGCGACCTCGCGCCTGATCTCGGCGGTGCCGGGAACCGGTGGTCCGTGAGCCAGTTGCGGCTTCGACTGGTCGATGCCTCGCGCTTCAATCCGGAGACCATCATGCCGTCCTATTATCGTAACGACGGCCTCGTTCGGGTCGGACGCAATTTTGCCGGGAAGCCAATCTTGTCGGCTGCGGAGATCGAAGACATCGTGGCTCTTCTTGCAACGCTTCGGGACTAGTTTCATGCCAACCACGCGACGACGATTCTTGAACCTCGCCGGAGGCGCGACAATCGCCGGGACGATTCCAATCGTAACGCTGCGCCCGCTTCAAGCGACGCCGGCGATGCTCAACACCGCGATCCGCAACGTCGTCGGCGAAGCACAGCTTCGCAGCGGCCGGGTCAAGCTCGACATTCCGCCGCTGGTCGAGAACGGCAACACGGTGCCGATGACGGTCGGCGTGACGAGCCCGATGACGGCGGACGACTACGTCAAGAGCATCCACGTCTTCAACGAAAAGAACCCGCAGCCGAACATCGGCAACTTCTATTTTGGCCCATCTTCCGGCCGAGCCCAGGTCTCGACCCGGATCCGGCTCGCCGACACCCAGAAGGTCGTCGCGATCGCGCGCCTGTCAGACGACACGTTCTGGCAGGTTGCTGCCGAAATCGTCGTGACGCTGGCGGCATGCACCGAGGAGCTGAACTGATGTCCGCTCTCATCAACGTTCCCTCGAAAGCCAAACGCGGAGAGATCATCGAGATTCGCACGCTGACTTCGCACATCATGGAAACGGGCTTCCGCCACACCGCGGACGGCAGGCTCGTGCCGCGCGACATCATCACGAGCTTCGTCTGCCGCTACAACGGCGCCGAGATCTTTCGTGCCGATCTGTTTCCGGCGATCGCGGCGAACCCATATTTGTCGTTCTTCACGATCGCAAAGGAGAGCGGCAAGTTCGAGTTCGAATGGATCGGCGACAATGGCTATTCGTCCATTGCATCGGCGTCGATCACGGTCGAATGAGCTCCTGGCGCGCGATAGCGGCGGCGATGTTGCTCGTCACGGGCCCCGGCCTGCTCGCCGGAGAGATCCCGCCCGATGCGCGCCGCTCCGGCTATTCGTTCATGGGTCCGGATACGCGCGCGATGCAGGATGACGACACCGCCAATCCCGGCATGCTGTTCGTGCTCGACGGCGAGCAACTGTGGAAGAAGACGATCGGCACCGCCGACAAGGCCTGCGCGGACTGTCATGGCGATGCGCGCAGCAGCATGAAGGGCGTCGCGGCGCGCTACCCCGCCTTCGACAAGGCGCTGGGGCGCCCAATCACGCTCGATCAGCGGATCAATCTCTGCCGCGCCAATCACCAGCAGGCGACGCCGCTGCCCTACGAAAGCCGCGACCTGCTCGCATTGTCCGCCTTCGTCGGCCACCAGTCACGCGGCATTCCGATCACCGCAGGCGACGATCCGCAGCTCAAGCCATTCGTCGACCAGGGCCGCGACCTCTTCATGCAGCGCGAAGGCCAGCTCAACCTCGCCTGCACCAATTGCCATGACGACAATTTCGACAAGCGCCTCGCCGGCGCCCCGATCACGCAAGCGCAGCCGACCGGCTATCCGCTCTACCGCCTGGAGTGGCAGACGCTGGGGTCGATCGAGCGCCGGTTGCGCAGCTGCATGAGCGGGGTCCGCGCCCAGGCCTATGATTACGGCTCACCCGAGCTGGTCGCGCTCGAACTTTACCTGATGTCGCGGGCGCGCGGCCTGCCGATGGAAACGCCGGCCGTACGTCCCTGATGGCAGATTAGGACTAGGCAGGCGTGGTACGGCCGCTAGTATCCCTCCCAAAGAAAATGAATCAGAGGGAGGGACCTAAATTGGCCAACCACAACATCTCGCGCCGCACGCTCCTCAAGGGCACCGCCGCGGCCGGTGCGCTCAGCCTGACCGGACTGCCCGCTCGCGCCGAGGTCAACTGGAAGAAATACGCCGGGACCAAGCTGGAGGTGATCCTCGCCAAGGGTCCGCGCGGCGACAACCTGCAAAAGAACATCAAGGAGTTCACCGAGCTCACCGGCATCCAGGTCGAGTCCGAGCAGATCCCCGAGCAACAACAGCGCCAGAAGGTCGTGATCGAGCTCACCTCGGGACGGCCGAGCTTCGACGTGGTGCATCTCAGCTATCACGTGCAGAAGCGGCAGTTCGAGAAAGGCGGCTGGCTCGCCGACATGACGCCGTTCATGAAGGACCCGACGCTGACCGCGCCGGATCTCGTCGAAAGCGATTTCTCGGCCGCAGGCCTGCAATACGCCAAGAACGACAAGGGCCAGATGCTGTCGCTGCCCTGGTCGGTCGATTATTTCATCCTCTACTACAACAAGGAGCTGTTCGAGAAGAAGGGCGTCGCGATCCCGAAGACGTTCGACGAGATGGTCGCGGCCGCCGAAAAGCTCACCGACGCCAAGGACGGCACCTACGGCTTCGTCGGGCGCGGCCTGCGCAACGCCAACATGACGTTGTGGACCAATTTCTTCCTCAACTATGGCGGCGAGTTCCTGGACGCCAAGGGCAATATCCAGACCGATGGCCCCGAAGCGATCGCGGCGACGAAGCTCTATCAGACGCTGCTGACCAAGGTCGCCCCGCCCGGCGTCGCCGGCTTCAACTGGATGGAGTCGATGGCTTCCTTCACCCAAGGCCGCTCCGCAATGTGGATCGACGGCGTCGGCTGGGCGCCGCCCCTGGAGGATCCCGCCGCCTCGCGCGTGGTCGGCAAGGTCGGCTACACGGTCGTGCCGGCCGGACCGAAGGGGCAATATTCGGCCACCTATGGCGACGGCATCGGCATTGCTGCGGCCAGCAAGAACAAGGAAGCCGCCTATCTGCTTTGCCAATGGGTGGTCTCGAAAAAGCAGGGCGCGCGGCTGCTGCAGGCCGGCGGCGGCGTGCCGTTCCGCAACTCGATCCTGAACGATCCCGAGATCCAGAGCGGCGTGAAGATGCCCAAGGAGTGGCTGCAATCGGTGATCGATTCCGCCAAGATCAGCAAGCTCGGCCTGCCCGTCGTGATTCCGGTCGCCGAATTCCGCGATCTCGTCGGCGCGGCGCTCACCTCGACACTGTCAGGCGCCGATCCCGCGACCGAGTTGAAGAAGGCGCACGAACAATATCGGCCGATCCTGGAGCGTAGCGAAAAGGCGTGAGTGCGTTGACACAATCGACTCCGGCCGCGGCTTCGACCGAGGCCGCGCCGGAGAAGGAGCTGCGGCCGCCATCCTACTGGCCGTTCGTGGTGCCGGCGCTGGTCGTCGTGCTCGCCATCATCATCTTCCCGTGGGTCTTCACGATCTGGATGAGCCTGAACGAATGGAAGGTCGGCTCGCCCACCACCTTCGTCGGGTTCTCCAACTATCTGCGGCTTACCAGTGATCCCCGCTTTCTCGAGGCGGTCGGCCACACGCTGGTCTACACCGTGCTGTCGGTGGTGCTGCCGCTGATCCTCGGCACACTCTCTGCCGTGGTGTTTCACCAGAACTTCGCCGGCCGCGGATTTCTGCGCGGCGTCTTCATCATGCCGATGATGGCAACGCCGGTGGCGATCGCACTGGTCTGGACCATGATGTTCCACCCGCAGCTCGGCGTGCTCAACTACCTGCTGTCGCTGGTCGGAATCCCCGCGCAGCTCTGGGTCTTTCATCCCGCGACCGTGATTCCCTCGTTGGTGCTGGTCGAGACCTGGCAGTGGACGCCGCTGGTGATGCTGATCGTGCTCGGCGGCCTCGCCGCGATCCCGACCGAGCCCTATGAGAGCGCGCAGATCGACGGCGCCAGCTTCTGGCAGGTGTTCCGCTTCATCACGCTGCCGCTGATCATGCCGTTCCTGTTCATCGCCGGCATGATCCGCATGATTGACGCGGTCAAGAGCTTCGACATCATCTTCGCGATCACGCAAGGCGGGCCGGGCTCGGCATCGGAGACGATTAACATCTATCTCTACAGCGTCGCCTTCACCTATTACGACCTCGGCTACGGCTCGGCCATCGCGGTCGTGTTCTTCCTGCTGATCGTCCTGCTCGCGGCGGTGATGCTCTACGCCCGCCAGCGCATGCTGTGGACCGAGATCGCGAGCGGCGCATGACACCCCGTCAGATCATCGGCAAGATCGGCCTGTGGCTGTCCGTGCTCGTCATCGTCTCGCCGGCAATCCTGTTCTTCCTCTGGATGCTCTCGCTGTCACTCAAGTTCGAGGTCGACAATGCGGCCTACCCACCGGTGTTCTTTCCGGATCGCATCGCCTGGAAGAACTATGCTGACGTGCTCGCCTCCAACCGCTTCCTGACCTATTTCATCAACAGCCTGATCGTCACCGGCAGCTCGACCGCGCTGGCGCTGCTGGTCGGCGTCCCCGCCGGCTACGGCATCGCACGGATGGCTGCGCATAAATCCGCGATCGTGATCCTGATCGCCCGCATCACGCCAGGCCTGTCCTATTTGATCCCGCTGTTCCTGCTGTTCCAGTGGCTCGGCCTGCTCGGCACGCTGGTGCCGCAGATCATCATCCATCTCGTCGTCACCGTGCCGATCGTGATCTGGATCATGATCGGCTATTTCGAGACGACGCCGATGGAGCTGGAGGAAGCCGCCCTGATCGATGGTGCCGGCCGCTGGCAGGTCTTCCGCCACGTCGCGCTGCCGATCGCGAAGCCCGGTATCGCCGTCGCCTTCATTCTCGCCGTGATCTTCTCCTGGAACAATTTTGTGTTCGGCATCGTGCTGGCGGGACGCGAGACCCGCACGCTGCCGGTTGCGGTCTACAACATGATCTCGTTCGACCAGCTGAGCTGGGGACCGCTGGCCGCCGCCGCGCTGATCGTCACCTTCCCGGTGCTGCTGCTGACGGTGCTGGCGCAGCGGCAGATCGTGGCCGGGCTGACTGCGGGAGCGGTGAAGGGCGGGTGACATAAGAAGCGGCCGGACGCCTCCTCGTCGCCCGGCCGCTCTTGTTGCGATTTCGCCCTATTCCGCCGGTGCGGCGTGCATCTCCGGATGCGTGGCGTAGTGCTCGCTGGCGCCGAGCTTAAAGGCCGCGAACAGGCCGGCGGCCATCACGGCGTACGCCAGCGCGACCGCGGGGGTCACGCCAAAGCCGCCGCCGATGCCGACGGCCTCGCCATGCATGAAGCCGAAGTAAGTCAGCACCGCACCGACGAGCGCGAACGCCGATGCCTTTTCGAAGTCGCGCTCGATGATGAAGACGCCGATCGCACCTAAGATGAGGCCGCCGAGGATGGAGCCGCCGCCCATCACCTCGAGGCCGTGATAGAACACGCCCTGCTGCGGCAGCGCAGCGATCGCGGCAGCCTTGACCGCGTCCGCCTTGTCGGCGGCGAGCCCGCCAACCGATGTCGCGGCCATCATGGTCGAGCCCAGCATGGTATCGATCTGGAGCTTGGCCCAGGCGGCCAGATGCGGCGTCAGCGCCAGCACGATCGCGGGCGAGTGCTTGACCGGCGTGGTCTGGAACGCCTGCGCGCCGATCAGCATGCCGATATAGAGCAGGATCGGCGAGATCGCGACGACGGGCACGAGCGCGAGCAGCACCGAGATGATGCCGAACCAGGACAGCACCACCACCATGATGCCGGTCGCCGCCGAATAGCCGATGCGGCCGCCCATCGCCTTCCAGCCGGGATGGCCGATATAGACGGCGTTGATGAAGGGATTGCCCATCAGGCAGCCGATCAGGCTGACGACGCCGTCGGCAGTGAGCACGCGCGTGGTCGGGTACTCGTCGCCGGCCGCTTCCGCGCTCTCGACATTGTCCATGGCCTCGACGAGGTCGTAGATGCCGAACGGAATGGCGGTGACCAGGATGATGCCGAGGAACTCGAAGCCGGAGAAGACGTAGCCCACCGCCGGGATCGGCACCGAGAAGCCGAAATTGGCAAAGGCCGCGCCGACACCCGCGATGCTCAGGCCGCCGAGGCCGAGCCCGAACAGGTTCGAGCCCCAGGCGATGATCATGCCGGCCGCGATGGCGACGAGGCCCGCAGGAATGCCGCGCCAATATTTCACGCCGCCGAACCAGCTCACCAGGATGATGGCGAAGCAGACGAGACCGATCTGCGGCGTCATGTACATTTCGAGCGCCGGCCGCATCGAGATGAAGGTGACGGAGACGCCCGCGAGCGTGCCGAGCAGCGCCGCGCGCGGCGTGATCTTGCGGATGAACGGCGCGATGAAGCCGCCGATCATGAGAATAAAACTCTGGAAGAACACCCAGACGAGGCCGGCCGACCAGCCCTTGAGCGGATCGCCGGTCTTGATCGTGATCGGCAGCATGATCACGAAGGTGACGATGAACATGTGCGGCACGCTGACGCCCGACGGCAGCGCACAGACGTCGTTGCGGCCGGTCTTCTGGGCGAGGCGGTAGGCGAGATACGCGTAATAGAAGGTGGAGAGGCACATCATCAGCCCCAGCGCGGGCAGGATGCGGCCGAACACGAGGCTATCGGGCATCTTCAGCACGAAGCGCAACAGGCCCGTGAGCACCAGCATGTTGACGAGGATGTTGGTGCCGAAGCCGAAAAACGCGTTCCAGTCGCCCGATGTCCATAGCGCCGGCTTGAACTCGGACTTGTTCAGATCAGAACTGCCGGCCGCCCCCGTCAATGTGCTCATGATAATACCCCTATGTGGTCGAAACCTTCATTGCCTCCAGAACTGCGGCTGAATCCGCGACCCAGCCGAAGATGCCGCCCTGGGCCTTGATCATCTTCAGGCCCATCTCGTGAAACTCGGGAAAGTAGGACGCGCAGCCGTCAGCGATGACGACGCAGCGATAGCCGCGGTCATTGGCCTCGCGCACCGTGGTGTTGACACACACTTCGGTGGTGACGCCGCACACGAGCAAATTCTCGATGCCGTATTTCTCCAGGACCTCGCGGAGCTCGGTCGCGTAGAACGCTCCCTTGCCGGGCTTGTCGATCACGATTTCGCTGTCGAGCGGATAGAGCTCGGGAATGATGTCGTGGCCGGCCTCGCCGCGAATGAGGATGCGCCCCATCGGACCGGGATCGCCGATGCGAAGGCTCGGCGCGCCGCGCTCGACCTTCGCCGGCGGCGCGTCGGAGAGATCGGGCAGATGCCCTTCGCGCGTGTGAATGACGAGCATGCCGGTATCGCGCGCCGCCGTCAGCACCGCGCCGATCGGCTTCACCGCGCGCGCGAGCTGGCTGACGTCGTTGCCCAGCGTCTCGCCGAAGCCGCCGGGCTCCATGAAATCGCGCTGCATGTCGATGATGAGAAGCGCGGTGGCGGGCCAGTCGAGTGTGATCGGCTCGGGCTCGGCGCTGACGACGCCCTTTGTCGGCTTGGCTGAGTTCAACATGACGGCCCCGCGAGAACTCTCTTGGCCGGGAGTTCTGCAAGCGCCGTGCCATTGTGTACAATTGCGGTCCGGAGCACCGCGCGAGGAAATTTTCTGCGCTATCAAAATGTTATCGGAAGAGCCCGCGCCTGCTCATTCACTGTGCGACGGCTTTGCGACGTGCATTTGCTTAAAGGATAAGCGGGCCACGACTCTCGTTCCGCCGTCATTCCGGGGCGACGCGTCAGCGTCGAGCCCGGAATCCATCGGGCCGCGGTACGCGAGGTAAAATGGATTCCGGGTTCGCGCTACGCGCGCCCCGGAATGATGAGCAGAGGCTACCGCCCTGCCCCATACAGCCGCCGATACTCCTCCTCATACGGCGCATAAGAGTCCTTCAGCGTTGCCGCGTTGAGCAGCATGGTTGCGACCATCGTGCCCGCCTTGTCGAACACGCGCGTCTTGACCCAGGCGCTTTCGGTGCGGCGGCTGGCGGACAGTGCGACCACTTCGCGCTCGACCTCGTACTCCTCGCCCACGAAGAGCGGACCCTTCAGCAGGCGGATCTCCTGGTCGGCGAACAGGCCGACGGCCGGGCCCTTGGCCGGCAGCGGATCGTCCTTGGAGCGGTACTGGAATAGCACGCTCAGCATCTCCATCGGGATGATGGGCTTGCCCCACGGGTTGTCCGCGCCCGAATAGTACGGCGAGCTCTCGGTGATGACGGCGAGCTTCTGCCTCAGCGAGAACGGATAGAGGTCGCCCATGGTCTGGTCGAACGCCATGCGCACCGACTGCCGCTTGCCGGTCACACCGACTTGCACGTCGCGAAGGATCACCGGGTCGCCGAGCGGCTTAAGCTCGCGCAGACGCAGACCAAGAGCCGTTGGGCTGTCGACGATGGAAGCCGTGCCGCGCAGCACCTCGGTGCCGTCCCGCTTGACCATTTGAATTTGACACTCCGGTTGCTCACCCGAAGAAGCCATCAGGATCGCCTGCACCTCTTCACCCTCGTAGCAGACGCTGCGATAGTGGGCAGAAAGGCAACCTCTTTCGAACCAGACCTGCCCCCATTGCCGCTCGCAAAGCGGAGCGAACTGGCTGAAATGCGTCGGGCCCTCGATGGTCCCGCCCTTGAAGCCCAGCTTCTGCGCGGTGGCGTCGTCATGAATCGAGGCATGCGCGTCATAGGTTTGCGCCTGCAGCATCTGTCGCGGCCGGCGCCACGGCCCGACCAAGGCGCCTCCGGTCTGAGTGATCTCGGTATCGAACGCCGTCATGTTTTCCTCCGCTTGCAAGCCATGACTAGCAGGAGCGCCACGGATGCGGCCAGCGATATTGACTTCGCGGGCCCATCCTTTTGACTGTCACAATTCGCGTCGCGCAGCCGCACTCCCTCCCGCAGCGCAAACCCCATGCCGAGCCAAGAGACGAGGACTCCCGAAATGACGCTGTTGCAGGTCGAGCTGGACGACAAATACCGGCTCGAATCGAAGCGGATCTTCCTGTCCGGCACGCAGGCCCTGGTTCGCCTGCCCATGTTGCAGCGCGAACGCGACCGGCTTCAGGGCCTCAACACCGGCGGCTTCATCTCGGGCTATCGCGGTTCCCCGCTCGGCATGTACGACCACGCGCTGTGGCGCGCGAAATCACATCTCCAGCAGCACGACATCGCCTTCGTGCCCGGCCTCAACGAGGACCTCGCCGCCACCGCCGTCTGGGGCAGCCAGCAGGTCGGCCTGTTTCCCGGCGCCAAGGTCGATGGCGTGTTCGGCATCTGGTACGGCAAGGGCCCGGGGGTGGACCGCTCGGTGGATGCGCTCAAGCATGCCAATGCCGCCGGCACCTCGCGCAATGGCGGCGTGCTCGCGCTCGCCGGCGACGACCATGGCTGCCAGTCCTCGACGCTGGCGCATCAGAGCGAGCAGGTGTTCGCGGCGGCGCTGATCCCCGTCATCAATCCGGCGACACTGCAGGACTATCTCGACCTCGGCCTCTACGGCTTTGCGCTGTCGCGCTTCTCCGGCTGCTGGGTCGGCTTCAAGGCGATCAGCGAGACCGTCGAGAGCTCGGCCTCGATCGACAGCGACCCGGAGCGCATCAAGATCGTGATCCCCGACGATTTCGAGATGCCGCCCGGCGGCCTCAACATCCGCTGGCCCGATCCGCCGCTGGAGGCGGAGAAGCGCCTATTCGGGCCGAAGATGGCCGCCGTGCAGGCTTTTGCCCGCGCCAACCAGCTCGACCGCATCGTGCTGGATTCCAAGGCCGCGCGGCTTGGCATCGTCGCGACCGGTAAGGCCTATCTCGATCTGCGCCAGGCGCTCGCCGATCTGGGCATCACCGACAAGGACGCGCAGGACCTGGGCTTGCGCATCTACAAGGTCGCGCTGACCTGGCCGCTGGAGGAAAGCGGCGCGAAGCGCTTCGCCGAGGGCCTGCAGGACGTGCTGGTGGTCGAGGAGAAGCGCGGCTTCATCGAAGACCAGCTGATGCGCATCCTCTACAACGTCGATGCGTCCCGCCGTCCGACCGTCACCGGCAAGCGCGACGAGCGCGGCGCGCCGCTGCTGCCGAGCGAGGGCGAGCTGACGCCGACCATCGTCGCTGGCGCGCTGGTGGCGCGCTTGCGCAAGCTCGGCCATCACAGCCCGGTGCTGGAGCAGCGCTTGGCCCGGCTCGAGGCCTTCGACAATCCGGTCGCGACGAGCACGCCGATCAAGCTTGCGCGCACGCCGTTCTTCTGCTCGGGCTGCCCGCACAACACCTCGACGCGCGTGCCCGAGGGCAGCCGCGCCATGGCCGGCATCGGCTGCCACGGCATGGCCCTGAGCATGCCGACCCGCCGCACGGATTTGATCTCGCATATGGGCGCCGAGGGCGTGAACTGGATCGGCCAATCGCCCTTCACTACCGAGAATCACATCTTCCAGAATCTCGGCGACGGCACCTATACGCATTCCGGCCTGCTGGCGCTGCGCGCCGCCTCCGCCGCCGGCATCAACATTACGTATAAGATCCTCTACAACGACGCCGTCGCCATGACCGGCGGCCAGCCGGCCGAAGGCGCCTTCAACGTCGCGCAGATCGCGCATCAGGTCTGGGCCGAGGGCGTCAAGCGGCTCGCGATCGTCTCCGACGATCCGAGCAAATATCCGCAAGGCAACTTCCCGCAAGGCGCGACCATCCATCACCGTCGCGAGCTCGACGCCGTGCAGCGCGAGCTGCGCGACATCAAGGGCCTTACGGTCATCATCTACGACCAGACCTGCGCCGCCGAGAAGCGCCGCCGCCGCAAGCGCGGGCTTTATCCCGATCCCGCCAAGCGCGCCTTCATCAACGAGCTGGTCTGCGAGGGTTGCGGCGACTGCTCGCAGGCTTCCAACTGCGTCTCAGTGCAGCCGCTGGAAACCGAATTCGGCCGCAAGCGCCAGATCGACCAGTCGAACTGTAACAAGGATTTTTCCTGCGTCGAGGGCTTTTGCCCGAGCTTTGTCACCGTGCATGGCGGCAGCCTGAAGTGCATGAAGACCTCGGCGGTGGATTCAGGGCAGCTGTTCGCCGACCTGCCCCTGCCGCCCGCGCGTGAGCTGGACGGACCCTACAACATCCTCGTCACCGGGATCGGCGGCACCGGCGTCATCACCATCGGCGCGCTGCTCGGCATGGCCGCCCATGTCGACGGCCGCGGCTGCTCGGCGCTCGACTTCACCGGCCTGTCGCAGAAGAACGGCGCGGTGATGAGCCATGTGCGCATCGCACGGAGGCCGGAAGACATCTCCGCGGTCCGCATCACCACGGGCGGTGCCGACGTCATCCTCGGCTGCGACATGATCGTCTCGGCCGGCCCTACTGCGCTGAGCCGCGCCGAGCGCGGCGTGACCAAGGCCTATATCAACGCCGATCTGCAGCCGACCGCGAGCTTCGTGCAAAACCCCGATCTCGACTTCGAGATGGGCGCGATGCAGACCGTGCTGCGCGACGCTATCGGCAACAACAACCTCGACATTATCGACGCCACAGGCATTGCCGCGGCGCTGATGGGCGATTCCATCGCGACCAATCCCTTCATGCTCGGCTTCGCGTTCCAGAAAGGCGCGATCCCGCTGTCGCTGGAGGCCCTGCTCCGCGCCATCGAGATCAACGGCGCCGCGATCGAGATGAACAAACTCGCCTTCACCTGGGGCCGGCTCGCCGCCCATGACATGTCGCGCGTGCGTAGCGTGCTCGAGTTCAAGGCTAGAGCGTCCGCGCCGACCAAATCGCTCGACGACATCATCGCGACGCGCGCGGAGTTCCTGACCTCCTATCAGGACCAAGCCTACGCCGACCGCTACCTTGCAGCCCTCGCCAAGGTGCGCAAGGCGGAGAGCGCGGTTTCGCCCGCGTCAACCGAGCTCACCGAAGCGGTTGCCAAGAACCTGTTCAAGCTGATGTCCTACAAGGACGAATACGAGGTCGCGCGGCTCTACACCGACGGCAGCTTCGCCAAGAAAGTGTCGGAGAAGTTCGACGGCGATTTCACGTTGAAGTATCATTTGGCACCGCCGATCTTCGCCAAGCGCGACAAGGTGACCGGACATCTGCAGAAGCAGGAGTTCGGCGGCTGGATGATCCACGCCTTCCGCGTGCTGGCAAAACTCAAATTCCTGCGCGGCGGCGCGTTCGACCCGTTCGGCCGCACTGAGGAGAGACGGACGGAGCGGAAGCTGATCGAGGACTATTTTGCCATGATCGATCGGCGGATCGCCGGACTGAGGGCGGAGCAGATCCCGCTGCTGGCGCGGCTCGCGCGCGTGCCGGAGACCATCCGCGGCTTCGGGCATGTCAAGGAGGCCAATATCAAGCTGGCGGCGGCCGAGACGGCGCGGCTCGAGGCGGAGCTGGAGAACAGCCGCTTTGCAGCGGCGGCGGAGTAGCGGTTAGGCACGAACCTCTCTCACCGTCATTGCGAGGAGCCCTTGCGACGAAGCAATCCAGAGTCTTTCCACGGAGACAGCCTGGATTGCTTCGCTGCGCTCGCAATGACGGAGGTGGCAGATACGGCGGAGACAACAATCAGACAGATGCCTTCGCGGCGCTTGGCAGATTTGTCGTCCTCTCCGCCAGATGCCGCCCCGCGATGTACCCGAACGTCAGCGGCGGGCCCAGCATGATGCCCGGCGCCGGACAATGGCCGTTCATGATCGAGGCCATGTCGTTGCCGCAGGCGTAGAGGCCGGCGATCGGGGTGCCGTCCTCGCGCAGCACGCGCGCCTGCGCGTCGACCTTCATGCCGATCGCGGTGCCGAGATCCGCCGGATAGATGCGCAGCGCGAAGAACGGCGGGCGGACGATCGGCGCGACGCAGGGGTTGGGCTTGTGGGCGGCATCGCCGAGATGGCGCTGGGAGATGGTGCTGCCACGGCCGAATTCGGGATCGCGGCCCTCCTTTGCACCGGCGTTATAGGCCGCAATCGTGGCCGACAGCGAGGAGGGCTTGATGCCGATCTTGGTCGCCAGCTGGGCCACGTCAGGGGCCTCGATCAGCTCACCGCTTGCGACATAGCGCCGGACGTTGCGCGTAAATGGCTTGATGCGGCCGAGGCCGTAGTTCCGAAGGAATGCGCGATCGCAGATGAGGTAAAACGGCCGCTCCGGCACGCCATTGCCATCGCGCAGCATGGCAAGCACGAACGCATGGGAGGATTGCGCCTCGTTGATGAAGCGCCGGCCCGCGGCGTTGACGGCGATCACACCGGGCTTGGCAAGCTCGGTCTCCATATGGGGGAACACGCCGCGGCTGCCGTCGGCGCGGCGGAATAGCGAGGCCGGGACCCAATAGGCTGCGCTCGTCGCATCCATGTTGAGCGCAGCACCGGCCGTGGTCGCAAGCCGAATCCCGTCGCCGGTACTCGATGGGCTGGCCGCAGAGACCAAACCTGCACCTGATGGGAACAAGCGTTTGCGTAAGCTCGCATCGTGCGAGAAGCCCCCGGTCGCCAGCACCACGCCGCGGCGCGCTGCGATCAGGCGATTCCGGGCGCCATGGCGGATTACCACGCCGGCGACGCGATTGCCCTGCATCGACAAGTCCTCGACATCCGCGCTGAAGAGAATCTCGACCTGGCGCGACAGCAGCGAGGCATACAGCCGCGCGGCGAGCGCATTGCCGAGATGCAAGCTCGTGCCGCGCGGATGACGCAGCCGTTGCAGAGCGTATCGAGCGACCAGCCCCGCCGCGCGGAAGGTCGGGCGCAGCGATTTGCCGATCCGACGCAGATGCTGAAGATCGAGCCGATCGACCATCATCTCGCCGAACAGCGTGAGTTCCGGCAGCGGCGCCCGCAATCGCGCGAAGGCCTTGCCCAGGAGCGTGCCTTCGAACGCGACCGGCTCCAGAACGCGGCCGCCCGCCGTCGCGCCCAGCCGTTCCGGATAATGATCCGGGCAAGCTTTCACCGCTTCGAGCCGCACCTCGGTGTTGGCTTCGAGCCAGGCGATCGCCTCCGGCCCGCGCGCGAGGAAGGCGGCGCGCAGGCCGGCATTGGCCGGCTCCGGCACCGTGCTCGACAGATATTGTACCGCGTCGGCGACGCTGTCGGAGAGCCCTGCCTGCTTCATCTTGGCATTGGCGGGGATCCAGACTAGGCCGTCGGACCATGCCATGGTGCCGCCAACGAAAGCGGTCTTCTCGATCACCAGCACGCGCAGGCCTTCGGCAGCGGCCACGGCCGCCGCCGTCATGCCGCCAGCGCCGGCACCGACGACAATGACGTCGTAGGTCTCATGCGCCGGCATCATGCGGCAGGTGTCGGAAAGCGAGGCATGACACCGTCATACCTCGTCCCGGCGGTCGAGGGCTAGCGTTGCGGCTTGCGCTCTACGGGATCGATATCGATCGTCCGCAGGCGGCCGAGGCGCAGCACGTCCATGGCGAGCCGGCGACCGATCCGGTCGCGATCGAGCACGCGGATGAGGTCGTCGACCCCGTTGATCTCGACGCCGTCGAGCCTGATCACGACGTCGCCGGGCAACAAGCCTGCCTTGGCTGCCGGGCCGTCCGGCTCGATTTGCATCAGAAGCGCGCCCATCTTGTTCTCGACGCCGGCCAGCACCGCGTGCCGCCGCGGGACCGGTGCGGTCTGCCCGGCGACACCGATATAGGCGCGACGGACATAGCCGTGGCGGATGATCTCCGACAGCACGAATTGCGCGGTGTTGCTGGCAACCGCGAAGCAGATGCCCTGCGCGCCGTTGATGATCGCCGTGTTGATGCCGATCACCTCGGCATGCGAGGAGACCAGCGGCCCACCGGAATTGCCGGGATTGAGCGCGGCATCGGTCTGGATCACGTCCTCGATGGTGCGCCCGCTCACCGAGCGGATCGAGCGCCCGAGCGCCGAGACGACGCCGGCCGTCACGGTGGATTCGAAGCCGAGCGGATTGCCGATCGCGATCACGAGCTGGCCGCGCCGCAACGTCTTGGAGTTGCCGAGAGCGGCATAGGGCAGATGGCGCACGCCATCGGCGCGCAGCAGCGCAAGGTCGGTGTCGGGATCGACGCCGAGCACCTGGGCGTCGCCGACATGGCCCTCGACGTCGCGCAGCCGGATCTCCTTCGACGTGCCGACGACATGGCTGTTGGTGAGCACGAGCCCGTCTGGCGAGATCACGATGCCGGAGCCGAGGCCGCCGCGCTCGCGTCTATCAGGCACTTTCGGCCCGGTCTCGACCCGCACGACCGCAGGGCCGACCCGGTCGGTGACGTCGATCACGGCATTGGAATAGGCGTCCAGCAGCGCTCGGTCATCGACCGGGGCGGTCGCCGTCTTTCGCGATGACGGCACGTCATCGGCGATATCCGAGGTGAAATCCAACATGGCAAGAGTCCTTGAGGCTCACACAAATGGTGGCCTGTTCCCGCCGGCGCAAGTGGCCCGGCCGGAGCGCAGGGCCGGACTGCCCAGATGGCTAGGGCGCCCGCCGCAGCGCGCCGCCCCTCGCCTTGACCGGATCGAGCAGCGACCAGTCTCCGTCCGGAAGCACATGGCCCTTGGGGAATGGCGCGCGCAGCTCGAGCCCCAGCGAGCCCAGCACGCGGTCATCGCGGTAGTAGCATTGCAGCACGACACGGACGAGGGTTGCGGCGGCAACGCCGCCGGAGGTGCGGAACTGCTGAGCAACGCCGTCGCGCGCGTCGGGCGCGAGGTCGGCGAGCGGCATTCCCGCAAGCCGCGCCAGGTGATCCAGCGCCGCCACGACCTGTCTGGTGTCGCGGCCGAGCGTTGCCAGGATGTCGGCCTGGATCGCTGGATCATCGGCGCCCGGCACCTTGTACTCGTCGCTGGCAGGAATGATCATCGCGGCGATGGTGCGGAGGTCTTCGCGCTGTCGCGGCGTGAGGGCGAGTTGATCAGACATGACGTGCTCTTTCAAAGCTCGTGCGGCGATGACAGTGCGCTCCCTCCCCCGCTTGCGGGGGAGGGTTGGGGAGAGGGTGTCTCCGCGGAGGGATTCCCCGAGAGGAGGGTGCCCTCACCCGGCGCTCCGCGCCGACCTCTCCCGCAAGCGGGAGAGGTGCACCGAGGTCGCCGCTTGCTTGGATCCGCATCATGGTCAATCAAACAAATTGGCGAGGCGCTGCTTCATCTGGTCGGCGATGTAGAGCGCGAGGGCCTGGATGGTGGAGGTCGGGTTCACGCCCCCCGAGGTGACGAAGATGCTGCCGTCGACGATGAAGAGGTTCTTCACGTCGTGCGTGCGGCCCCATTCGTTGACGACGGAGCGCGCGGGGTCGGTGCCCATGCGCGCGGTGCCGAGCAGGTGCCAGCCGCCCCAGGGGATCGGCGAGTTGACGCAGATGTCGGTCGCGCCGGCCGTCTCGAGAAACTCGCGGCCGCGCGCCAGTGCATGCTCCATCATCTTCCGGCTGTTCTCGCTGATCTTGTAGTCGATCTTCGGCGCTGGGATACCGTGGCTATCCTTCAGCACCGGATCGAGCGTGACGCGATTGTGCTCCTCCGGCAAATCCTCGCAGATCGCGGAGAAACCAAGCCGGTGGCCGTTGAGCTTGCGGAAGACGCGGTGATGATCCTCGCCCCACGGCAGAATGCCTTTCTGCTCGCTGACGACGGCCTCGAACACCGGCCCGGCCCCGCGCACGAACTGGACGCCGTAACCGCGCACGAAGCCGCGCGACAGGTCCGTGTCGTACCATTGCTTGCTCCACAGGCAGGTCGGAGGCGCGCGGTTGGAGTCGGTCGGCTCCTTCACATAGCCGTAGATCTGCGCATAGGGGTGAAACATCAGGTTCTTGCCGACGAGACCGGACGAATTGGCAAGCCCGTTCGGAAAGCGGCTGGACGCCGAGTTCAGCAGCAGCCGCGGCGTGCCGACGCCGTTGCAGGCGATGATGACGACATGCGCAGGCTGAAACTGCTCGACGCCGTCCTTGTCATAATAGACCACGCCCGAGGCCATGCCGTTCTCGTCGGTGGTGATCTCGCGCACCCGGCAATGGGTGCGTAGCTCGACGCCGGCGCGGATCGCATGCGGCCAATAGGTGATGTCGGTCGAGGATTTTGCGCCTTGCGCGCAAGCCGGCGTGCAATGGCCGAGATTGATGCAGCGCGCCCGCCCTTCATAGTCCATCGTCGCGACCGTGGTGTCCGACGGCCACCAATGCCAGCCGAGCTTGTTCATGGCCTTGGCGATGATGGCCCCGGACAAGCCCATCGGCTGCTGCGGCATGGGCGGATGCGTCAGCGGCGAAAGCGGATCGCCTGATAGCCCCGACGTGCCCATCATGCGGTCGTTCTCCTCGAAGAACGGGGTCAGCACGTCGTAGTCGATCGGCCAGTCGTCGGCGACGCCGTCCAGCGTCTTCACCTTGAAATCGGAGGGATGCAGCCGCGGCCAGTGCGCGGTGTACATCACGGTCGAGCCGCCGACCGCGTTGTAGTTCACCACCTTGATCGGAGAGTTGTCGTCGTTGATCGGATAGTCCTCGGGCCGGCCACGGACATTCGGACTCGACGACCATTCGCCGTAGAACTTGGCCTCCCAGTCGCGGCCCGTGCTGGGATATTCCGCCGGGTTCATCCAGCCGCCCTGCTCCAGGCAGAGGATGTGCATCTTGGTCTCGGCCAGCGACCACGCCACCGCCGCGCCCGAAGCGCCGGCGCCGATGATCAGGACGTCCACGGGGTCTTTCATCGCAACCTTGTCCTCCCCCCTCGCCGCTTACCGGGCGATTCGGCCTTTCGCGCGTCGCGAGGGCCGGCGAACGATAGGGTCAGAGCGACGGCGGAGTAAAGCTGCGGGGCGGGAATGTCGCACTTCGCACGGCGCAGACCATTGGTCTCGCCACATCCGGATGCTAGGAACAGGGCGCACGAGCCATCGATAGCGAGACCGTATGTCCTTCCAGAAATTCTTTGCCGCCCCCCGCGCTTTTGCGCTCGTTTCGTTTCTCGCCTTGTCCGGATTTCTGGCCTCGTCCGGACCGGTTTCCGCGCTGACCGGCGCCGCGACGGTCCGTGACGGCAACTCCATCCAGGTCGGCGACGTCACCTACCGGCTCGACGGCGTCGACGCGCCGGAGCTGGACCAGGTCTGCATCGACGATCACGCCGATACCTGGACCTGCGGCATCGAGGCCCGCGATCAGCTGGCCAAGCTGATCAACAAGCGGACGGTGCGCTGCGACGATGTCGGACCCGAGAAGAGTTTTGGCAAGCGCCACCGCGCCATCTGCACGGCCGAGGGCGACAAGGCCAGCTTGAACGAGCAGCTGATCAAGCTCGGCTTTGCCCTCGCACGCGAGCCGATCAAGGCCAACGTCAAGCCGGCGGCCAACGAGGCCAAGACGGCGGCGACCGGGATCTGGAAGGGCTGCTTTGTTGCGCCGCAAGATTTCCGCAGCGGCAAGAAGGACGGCGCACTGCTGGGCGCCGCCTGCCGGCCCGACCGCGACAAGGAGATCCGCGCCGTGCTGTTTCCGGAGGAGCTGACCATGCCACCCAGCTGCAGCATCAAGGGCAAGCTCGCGGTGCGCGCCCGCGTCACCGGCAATATCGGCATCTATCATCTGCGTGGCTGCCCGAGCTACCCGGCGACCACCAAGCCGGACCGCTGGTTCTGCTCCGAGGACGACGCCCAGGCCGCCGGCTTTCGGAAGGCCTACAATTGCCGTCGGCCGAAGTGAACATTTCCTTCACGCACGCGTGAGTGGTAGTCCGAGACCGTATTGATCCGGAATTGAGCTTCGTCGGGAGTTGCTGCACCTATAAGAGTGCGCACGCGCTTTGCGCGAGCGCTTCCTTGGCAGACGATCCTCATCGGATTGTCTTTGCTCGGGCGTTTCCTCCCTAGACTTGGGCCGCTTGTCACCACAAGCGGCTCTTCTTTTTTGTGCGGGGTCTGTCACTGCGTCCGCATGATCTGGTCCATCGGCGGCATATTGGCGTTGAGATGCGCCATGATCCAGACCGTCCCGCCCACCACCAGGAACACCACCAGCAGCCCGAAGGCGAGCGCCAGCACGTTGTTGGTGTTGTCGGGGCCGGTGGTGATGTGCAGGAAGAATACGAGGTGCACGCCCATCTGCGCGATCGCAAGCACGATCAGCGCGACGGGAATCGAAGGCTGCCAGACCAGGTCGGTGCCGGCGATGAAGAACGACGTCGCCGTGAGCAACAGCGCCAGAACAAGACCGACGACATAACCCAGGATCCGCTCACCGACACTGTGCTGCTCTTCCTCGCCCGGCGCGAGATCGTGCCCGGCCGGAATATGCGTCTGATCGCTCATGGGGCACCCCCAAGCAGGTAGACGACGGAGAACACCCCGACCCAGATGATGTCGAGTGCGTGCCAGAACAGCGCAAAGCACATCATCCGCCGCAGCACGTCGGCACGAAAGCCTTTCGCAAACACCTGCGCCATCATGGTGAGCAGCCACAGCACGCCGGCGGAGACGTGCAGGCCGTGGCATCCGACCAGCGAGAAGAACGCGGTCAGGAAGGCGCTGCGCGACGGGCCGTAGCCACGGCCGACAAGGTCGGCGAATTCGCGGAACTCGATCACCAGGAAGATGAGGCCGAGCACGCACGTCACGCTCATGCCGAGATAGAACCAGAACCGGTTGCGCACGTCGGCGGCGATGCTGGCCATGCCGCAGGTGAAGCTCGACAGCAGCAGGCAGACCGTCTCGATCGCGACGTTCCTCTGCTCGAAGATCTCCGCGCCCTTGGGGCCGCCGGCGGTCTGGCCTGATAGCACCGCATAGGCCGCGAAGAAGCAGGAGAACATCACGATGTCGGAGAGCAGGAAGATCCAGAAGCCATAGGCGGTCACGATCCGCTTCGGCGCGGGCCCGGGATGCTCGATGACGACGCCGATGTGATGGGGATCGGCATGGGTGTGGCCGACGGTCGCGGTCATCGCCATCAGACCGCTCCCGCCATGCTGACGAGGCTGCGCCGTTCCTCGATATTGACGCGGTCGATCGCGGCGACCTCCGCGGCCGGAATGACGTACTCGTCATGGTCGCGCCAGGCGAACACGACGAAGGTCGCGAACGCGCCGATCCCCCCGAGGATCACCATCCACCAGATGTGCCAGATCAGGGCGAAGCCCATGATGGTGGCGAAGAACGCGCAGACGAAGCCGGTAGGAGAATTGCGCGGCATCTCGATGTCCTGATATTCGGGCTCTTCATGCTCGAACGATTGCTGCCGGGCATGCGCCTTCATCTCCCAGTAGGCATCCTCGCCACGCACATCTGGATTGAACGCGAAGTTGAACACCGGCGGCGGCGACGAGGTCGCCCATTCCAGGGAGCGACCGTCCCAGGGATCGCCGGTGCGGTCGCGCAGCGCCTCGCGATTACGGATGCTGACCACGAGCTGCACCATCTGGCAGATCACACCCATCGTCAGCACGGCCATGCCGAGTGCAGCGATGATCATCCAGGGCCGCCAGGCCGCGACGTCATAGTGCTGCATGCGCCGGGTCATGCCGAGCATGCCGACGATATAGAGCGGCATGAAGGTGACGTAGAAGCCCGTGAAGGTGAACCAGAACGCCGCCTTGCCCCAGCGCTCGTCGAGGCGGAAACCGAACGCCTTCGGAAACCAGTATTCGAAGCCGGCGAAGGCGCCGAACAGCACGCCGCCGATGATGACGTTGTGGAAATGGGCGACCAGGAACATGCTGTTGTGGAGCATGAAGTCCGCCGGCGGCACCGCGACCAGGACGCCCGTCAATCCGCCGATGATGAACGTGACCATGAAGCCGACCGACCACAACATCGGTGTCGCAAAGCGGATGCGGCCGCCATACATCGTGAACAGCCAGTTATAGATCTTCACGCCGGTCGGCACCGCGATGATCATGCTGGCGATGCCGAAGATGGCGTTGACGTTCGGCCCTGCCCCCATCGTGAAGAAATGGTGCAGCCAGACCATGAAGGAGATGACGCAGATCGCCATGGTCGCAAGCACCATGGAGCGGTAGCCGAACAGCGCCTTGCCGGAGAAGGTCGAGACCACCTCGGAGAAGATGCCGAAGGCCGGCAGCACCAAAATATAGACCTCGGGATGGCCCCAGGCCCAGATCAGGTTCATGAACATCATGACGTTGCCGCCGGCCTCGTTGGTGAAGAAGTGGAAGCCGAGATAGCGGTCGAGCAGCAGCATCGCGAGCGTCGCGGTGAGGATCGGGAACGCCGCGACGATGAGGAGGTTCGAGGCCAGCGTGGTCCAGCAGAACATCGGCATGCGCAGGTAGTTCATGCCCCTGGTACGCAGCTTCAGCACGGTGGTGACGAGATTGATGCCGGCCACCAGCGTGCCGACGCCGGAGATCTGTAGCGACCAGGCGTAATAGTCGACGCCGACGCCGGGCGAGTAGGCCAATTCCGACAGCGGCGGAAAGGCGAGCCAGCCGGTGCGCGCGAACTCTCCGACCACTAGCGAGACATTGACCAGCAGCGCGCCGGTCGCTGTCAGCCAGAAGCCGACCGAATTGAGCGTCGGGAAGGCGACGTCGCGCACGCCGAGCTGGAGCGGCACGACGAGGTTCATCAGCCCGATCACGAACGGCATCGCCACGAAGAAGATCATGATGGTGCCATGCGCCGAGAAGATCTGATTGTAGTGCTCCGGCGGCAGATAGCCCTGCGACTGATAGGCCACCGCCTGCTGGATCCGCATCATGATGGCGTCGCTGCCGCCGCGCAGCAGCATCACCGAGGCCAGCAGGATGTACATGACGCCGATGCGCTTGTGATCGACGCTGGTGATCCATTCGTGCCAGAGATAGGGCAGATGTCCCTTGACGGCGACCCAGGCCAGCACGCCGAGGATGGCGACCAGCACCACCGCGCCGGCGACGAGCGGAATCGGCTGGTCGAACGGGATGGCCGACCAATCGAGCTTACCGAGCATCATGGCCTCCACTGTGCGACCGGCCTGCTTCGGACGCGAGCTCCGGCCCCGGCCCGGGCGGAATGTGCTGGGTCGCGATCAGATCGAACAGGCGCGGATCTTCGAGACGATAGGTCGGCCGCCCCTTCTCGACGCCCTGCTGCATCAGCTTCTTGTAGCTGTCCTCGTTCAGCACCGCATCCGTCTTCGCCGTATTTGCCACCCAGTCCGGAAAGGCGAGCGGCGAGATCACGTGGACGTCGAACATCATGTCCGGGAAACCGTCGCCGGAGAAATGTGCCGACAGGCCCTGAAGCTTGCCTTCGTTGTCGGCGCGCAGGTTCAGCTTCGTCACCATGCCGTTCATGGTGTAGATCATGCTGCCGAGCTGTGGGATGAAGAACGTGTTCATCACGCTCGACGATGTCAGCTGGAAGTTCAGCTCGGCGCCGGTCGGCACCGTCAGCGTGTTGACGGTGGCGATGCGCTGGTCCGGATAGATGAAGAGCCATTTCCAGTCGAGCGAGACGGCCTGGATCCGCACCGGGCTGCCGGTGCCCGGCACGGGCGCTGCGGGATCGAGCTGGTGTGAGCCGATCCAGGCGACACCGCCGAGCAGGATCACCGTGAGCGCCGGGATCGCCCACACCACCATCTCGACGCGGCCGGAATAGACGAACTCCGGCTGATAGCGCGCCCTTGGATTCGAGGCGCGAAACCAGAACGCAAAAGCCAGAATCGCGAAAATGGTCGGCACCACGATCACGAGCATGATGAAGACGGAATCGACCAGGATGGTGCTGTTGGCGGCAGCCACGGGCCCTTGTGGGTCGAGCAGATTCATCGGCAAGCCACTGGTGGTTGGGAAGCCCCGGGACTGAGCCTAGCGCGGGAAAGGCTCCGCAACAAACGCTGCGAGGTCGGAACGGTTCCGGGACTGCAACGGCCAGCCATGCGCGAGGGGCCGGCCGCCACATGCAATTCCGTGTGATGTCAATGACATGAAGGCGGAAAGCGCGCTCTTCTCTCCCATCAGGGCGATTGCTAGTCTGCACGAAAATAATGACGAGGACGGGAGTGAACCGAGATGCGCTTAAAGGACAAGGTCGCGATCGTCGTCGGGGCCGGGCAAAGCCCCGGCGAAGGCATGGGCAACGGCCGCGCGACGGCGCTCACCTTCGCGCGCGAGGGCGCCAAGGTTTTGTGCGTCGACCACAATCTGGAATCGGCGCAGGAAACAGTGGCGGTGATCGCCGCGAAAGGCGGCGCGGCGGCGGCCTTCAAGGCGGACGTAACTAAAGCTGAGGACATCAAGACGATGGTTGCGGATGCGCAATCGCGCTGGGGACGTATCGACGTGCTGCACAACAATGTCGGCGTCAGCCTCGCCGGCGGGGATGCCGAGCTGCTGCAATTGACCGAGGAGGCGTTCGATCACGTCGTTGCCGTCAATCTGAAGAGCTGCATTCTCGCTGCGAAGGAAGTGATCCCGATCATGCGCGCGCAGAGAAGCGGCGCCATCATCAACATCTCGTCGATGGCAGCAATCACGACCTATCCTTACGTCGCCTACAAGGCGACGAAGTCGGCGATGATCGCCTTCACCGAACAGCTCGCCTACCAGAACGCCGAATACGGCATCCGCGCCAACGTCATCCTGCCCGGCCTGATGAACACGCCGATGGCCGTCGATACCCGCGCCCGCGAATGGCAGAAGACCCGCGCCGAAGTCGAAGCCGAACGCGACAGCAAGGTGCCGCTGCGCAGGAAGATGGGCACGGGCTGGGACGTCGCCAACGCCGCGCTGTTCCTGGCGAGCGATGAGGCGAACTTCATCACCGGCGTGACGCTGCCGGTGGATGGTGGAGCGAGCGTGAGGCGGGGGTGAGGTGCTCTTCTCCCTCTCCTCGCTTGCGGGGAGAGGCAAAGAGTAAGGCGCTCATCGCGAATATGTCACCCGCCAGATCGTGCCGTTGCCATCTTCCGAAACCAGCAGCGATCCATCCTTCGCCACCGCCACTCCCACCGGCCTGCCCCACACCTCGCTGTCGTTCACGACGAACCCCGTGACGAAATCCTCGTACTCGCCGGTGGGCTTGCCGTCCTTCATGCGGATGCGGATCACCTTGTAGCCGGTGCGTTTCGACCTGTTCCAGGAGCCGTGCTCGGCAGCGAAGGCGTCGCCCTGGTATTCGGGCGGAAACTGCGTGCTTTGGTAGAACGTCATGCCGAGCGAGGCGGAGTGCGGCTGGATCAGCACATCAGGCACCGTCACCTTGTCCTTGAGATCCGGCCGCGCGCCGGCATGGCGTGGGTCTTCATTGTTGCCGATATAGAACCACGGCCAACCGTAGAACGCGCCCTCCTTCACGCTTGTGACGTAATCGGGCACGAGATCGTCGCCGAGGCCGTCGCGCTCGTTGGTCGAGCACCAGGGCAGCCCGGTCTGCGGCTGGATCGCGAGGCCCACGCAGTTGCGGATACCGGTGGCATAGATCTTTCGATCCTTGCCGTCGGGATTGAAGGACAGCACTGCGGCACGTTCGAGCTCGCTGGCCCATGTTGCGCCGAGCGGCTGCGTCTTCGACCACGCGTCCATCCCGCCCGGCGGTGTGCCCATGCCCTCGGCGACATTGCTGAGCGAGCCCACCGACACCAGCATACGCTTGTTGTCGGGCGTGAAGACGATATCGCGCGTGGAATGCCCGCCGTCATGCGGCAGGCTCGCGACAATCGTCTCCGCCTTGCCGCGCGCCTTGAGATCGCCGGCCTGGTAGGGAAAGCGGACGACGCTGTCGGTGTTGGCGATGTAGACCCACTGCGGATTGTCGCCATTGGGAAAGAACGCGATGCCGAATGGCTGCCGCAGGCCGCTGGCGAACACCTCGTTGGTCGCGGCCTTGCCACCCTCACCCGCGCGCAGCACGCGGATGGTCCCGGCTCGTGTTTCCGCGACGAACACATCGCCATTCGGTGCCACGCGGATGATACGCGGCGCGCGCAGGCCTTCGGCGAACAGCTCGATCTTGAAGCCGGCCGGAACCTGGAGCTCGGCTTCCGGCGGACGCGGCACAACGCGCGACGAGCTCGCAACCGATCGCGTGGCGCCAGGCCTGACCAGATCCTGCGGCCGGATCAGCCTGACCGTGCCGGGCTTGTCAGCGCGCCAATCACCATAGGCGTCCTTGCCTTGCAACACTGGCTCGGCCTGCGCGCCGGCCACAACCAGCAGCGCTGCGAGCATCGCCACGAACGTTATCCTGTCGCTCACGTCGTCCTCCGCCTTGCCCGTGTCGTGCGTCAACGCCGATCAACCGAAAAAGGTCTGCGGCGAGTTTGGCGCCTGCCGAATCCCACGTCAGTTCATGCCCGCACGATGTGCATCAGCCGCAGCCCATCATACTGGAAAACGCGGTTGAACGGTGCGACACATTGTGGGGGCGGCGAGCGCCGGTTACGGTCATGGAGGCTGCGGCATCCAGGTCGCGTCGGATGGGGAGATCATGTGGGGATCCATCATATCGGAATGGGCGAGCCTGCTGCTGCGCTGGCTGCACGTGGTGGCCGCGATCGCCTGGATCGGCAGTTCCTTCTATTTCATCGCCCTCGACCTCAGCCTGAAGCCGAAGACGGACCTGCCTGACGGCGTGCAGGGCGAGGCCTGGCAGGTCCATGGCGGCGGCTTCTACCGGATCATGAAATACCTGGTCGCGCCCAGCCAGATGCCGAACGAGCTGACCTGGTTCAAATGGGAAGCCTACACCACCTGGCTATCCGGCTTCGCGCTGATGGTGGTGGTCTATTATCTGGAGGCCGATCTGTTCCTGGTCGACAAGTCGATCCTCGCCCTCACGCCATTCCAGGCCGGCCTGTTCAGCTTCTGCAGCTTGGCGCTGGCATGGCTGCTCTATGAGGCCGCCTGCCGCACCGGGCTCGCGCAGCGCGAGCTGCCCTTCGCCATTGGCGGCTATCTGTTCCTGGTCGCGCTCACTTACGCCTTCACACATGTGCTGAGCGGCCGCGGCGCCTTCAATCAGATCGGTGCGATCATCGGCACCATCATGGTGGCCAATGTCTTTACCCTGATCATCCCGAACCAGAAGAAGATCGTGGCCAGCCTGATCGCCGGACAGGCGCCCGACCCGAAGCTCGGCAAGGCCAGCAAGGAGCGCTCGGTCCACAACAATTACCTGACGCTCCCCGTGGTCGTGCTGATGATCAGCAACCACTATCCCCTGCTCTACGCCACGCGCTTCAACTGGATCATCGTCGCGATCATTCTGGCGCTCGGGCCGGTGATCCGCCACTTCTTCAACGAGCGCCATGCCGGGCGCCAATCGCCGTGGTGGGTGTGGGGCGTAGCCGCTGCCGGCGTTATTGCTATTCTCTTTCTCTCCGCCGCCGGCCCGCGCGAGGTGAAGACGGGCGCATTGTCGGCGCCGGTCACGGTCGCCAATGTCGAGGAGATCGTGATGTCCCGCTGCAGCATGTGCCATGCAGCCGAGCCGGTCTGGGCCGGCATCGTCACCGCGCCGAAGGGCATTTTGCTCGACACGCCCGAGCACATCCATCGCAACATCCGCCTGATCGGGCGGGTCGCGGCCTGGTCGAATGCGATGCCGCCTGGCAACATCACGGAAATGACCGGCGAGGAGCGCGCCGTCCTCGCGGCCTATATCGAGCAGGCGCGCTGAGGCGCGTCGGACGAGGATGCATTGCGCGGAATGAAATTCCGCTTCTCCCGCCGAATTGAAAATGACTTGGCCGCCTATCCGGCGTAGACATGGCCGGCAGCCGCCGGCGCGGCGCAAAGTCAGCTTGCAATCGGGGATAAGAACAGTGGCCCTCAAGAACGTCATCGGTATCGATCACGCCGTCGTCATGGTGAAGGACCTCGACAAGGCCGCCGAGAATTATCGGCAACTGGGCTTCACCGTGTCCCCGCGCGGTACCCACAGCGTTCATATGGGCACAGGCAACTACACCATCATGTTCGACCCCGACTATATGGAGCTGCTCGGCGTGCTCGCCCCGACCGAGCTCAATGTTCCCGCGCGCGCCTTCCTGGACAAGCGCGGCGAAGGCATCGAGCGCATCGCTTTCACCGCGGTCGATAGCGCCGCCGGCGCCGAGGAGATCCGCGCACGGGGACTGGAGCCGATCGGCCCGACCGATTTCGAACGCCCTGTCACGCTGCCTGATGGTACGATCTCGGCGGCGAAATTCCGCACCTTCATGTGGCCGACGGCGGAAGCGCCGGGCGGCGTGCGCATCTTCGCCTGCCAGCACAAGACCCGCGAGACCGTGTGGATTCCCGAGCTGATGACCCACGCCAATGCAGCCAAGCGGATCAAGCAGACGCTGATCGCAACGCCAGAGCCCGCCAAGGAGGCCGCGCATCTCGCCCGCCTGATCGACCGCGAAGCCAAGACCGACGCGGACGGCGCGGTCAGCGTGCCCTCCGGCGGCGATCGCGCTGACTTCGTCTATCTGACACTGGACCAGCTTGCCAAGCGCTATCCTGGCGTGTCCCTGACGGGCCTCTCCGAGCGCGGCGGCGCCGCGCTGGTGCTGGTCAGCGGCGATCTCGCGGCCACCGAGAAGGCGCTGGGGTCGGCCGCCGTGCGGAGCGGAGCTGCGATCTGCGTGCCGCCGGCCAAGGCCAACGGCACCCTGCTCGCCTTCGTTGCCGGCTGATTTGAACCAATTCTTTAGACTAACGGGTGTTTACCCGGCGGCTGTAGGCTTCCCGGCCATCCAAGCCACCGGGGGCCAAACGCATGTTCAAAGAGGGGTCGCCGATCGCCTATGACGCGCCGGCCGAGCTGAAGAAATGGCCGTCGCTGAAAGGCGAGAGGCAGAGGGATCGCGGTCCGCCCTATCTCGTCTACAACGGCACGCTGGCCGAATGCGTCCGCGAGCTCATGGGCAAGCCGATCAAGGGCATCTCGCTCTACGACATCATGACGAAGCCGCAGGCCGCCTTCGACCAGACCGTGTTGTCGCCCGGCGACGCGGCAGAGATCGCGATGCGCAAGGATTTTCCCAAGGACTAATTCGCGGCACGCTTCGCAGCGGGCGCGCCCTGCCGCCTCGATGAGGATTCCGTCGGCGCATCGAGGAAGACGACTTGTGTACCGCGCTTCACGTTCTCGCCGAGAACACGCGCGTCCCAATTGGTCAGGCGGACGCAGCCGTGCGATGCCGACTTGCTGACCTTGTCCGGCTCCGCCGTCCCGTGGATGCCATAGCCCTGCGCCGACAGGCCGATCCAGTATGCTCCCACCGGATTGTTGGGCCCCGGCTGGATGTCGAACGGCCTGTTGGATTTGACGCTCTTGAACTTGTACTCGGGATTGTAATGGTAGGTCGGCTGCGCGTTGGTGCCGGTGACCTTCAGCGTTCCGGTCGGCGTCGGGCGATCCGGACTGCCGACTGACGCCGGATAGAACGCCAGCAGAGCGCCGCTGGCGTCGAACGCTTTCAAGGTCCCGTGCGTCTTGTCGACTTCGAGCCGGGCGATGCGCGGCAGTTCGCGCCGCGCCGGAACGTTGGTCACGACGATCGTCACTCCTGCCTTGTCGAACGCCTTGCCCGGATTGAGCGCCCTGAGCAGATCCGCACTCATGTGGAATTTCTCGGCAAGTCCTTCGAGAGGGCTGGTGTAGCTCAGCGCCTTCAGCGATTTCATGTCATCGAGCTTGCTCGGCAATTTCTCCAGGAACGGCCCTTTCACATCGGCGTCCGTGATCTTGTAGTCGACGAGAATGGGACCCTCGCTGCCTGCGGTCAGCTTGTCCCAAAGCTCGGGCGCGAGAACCTTGTCGGATGCGATGCCGTTCTGCTCCGCGAACGCCTTGAGCGCCTTCTGCGCGTTCTCGCCGAACTTGCCGTCAATCTCGCCAGGCGAGAATTGCGCGCGATCGAGCAGCACCTGAAGTTTCACCACGGCTGCATTCAGCTTGTCGGTGGCCGGCGGCTTCGCAGGACGCGCAGCTTCGTTCACCGCAGCCGGATCGAGATTGCCTGCGAGCGCCGGGCCGACGAGCCACAGCGAAATCACCGCGCCAAGCATCCATCGCATCGTCATCGCACATCCCACTCGCAAGCGGCCCCCCAAAACCGCGGAAGGTTTCTCTTCGGGAACACCGTACTAACACCGAAGGAACCGAGGAGACCGCAGCTTTGCCGCAATCGGACGGTTAAGAACTTCCTATCGCCGGCGCAGCGCTGGCCGTTCATCCCACAGTTCGAGGTTGTCCCCGCAAATGCGATTTGTCGTCGCGGCTTGCGCCGCGTTTCTGCTTCTGATGTGCGACCTCGATCCGTCGGCGTCCCGGCAAGTATCACGTTTCGACACCACTGTTCTCCAGAACAATCATGCCTCGTCACTTGTTCCGGTGGTCGAGCTGTTCGTCGCCAGCGTGCAGGCGATCGAGCTTGCCAACGCGCACGCGGCCTATGAGCAGGTGATCGAGCCACCGCGCGCGGTCGAGCCGACGGTGCAGGCCGAGCCCTCGCCAACCGAACGATTTTGTCACGCGCTGCGCGCAGCCGCCGAATCCAGCGGCATTCCGGTGCCGTTCTTCGCACGCCTGATCTGGCAGGAGAGCCGCTTCAAGTCCAACGAGGTCAGCCACGCCGGCGCGCAGGGCGTCGCGCAGTTCATGCCGGGGACGGCGGCCGAGGTCGGGCTCGACGATCCCTTCGATCCGATGAAGGCGCTGCCGGCGTCGGCGAAGTTCCTGCGCAAGCTGCGCGACGATTTCGGCAATCTCGGCCTTGCTGCCGCCGCCTACAATGCCGGTCCCGGCCGCATCCAGAAATGGCTTGCCCGGGAGAGCGAGCTGCCGCGCGAAACGCGCGACTATGTCCGGATCATCACCGGCACCAAAGCCGAAGACTGGATCGAACGGTCGGAGGCGCTCGCGATCCGCATCGACCTGCCGCGCGAAGCGCCATGCGAAGGCATCGGCAGTCTTTCGAAGGCCAAGGATGTCGCCTGGGTTCCGGTGAACCTGACGCCTTCGGTTGCGGGCATCATTCGCAAGGCCGAGCAGCTCGCGGCCCGCCTGACGACGGACCGCGCCCGCAAGCGGTTCGCGACCCTGCTGCGGAAGAATGCCGCGGGTCCCGGCAAGGCACGCAGCATGATTGCGGCACGCGCGGCCGGAAAGAGCGCGAAGGCGCGCGCCGTTCGCATCGCATCGCGCGAACGGACGTCAGGCTAGCGATCGGAGCCGCTCGCTTGCGCGGCTCCGATCTCCATTGAGCTAATCGATCTCCTCGATCACCCGACGTTCGCGCGGCTCGATGACGTAGGTCCGGCTGTCGCGATGGATATAGCGATATTCGCGCAAGCCCGGCGCATCGCGGTAGACCGTGGTCGGGAATTCCTCGACCTCGACGGTCTCCGGGACCCGATCACCGATGCGCATCTCCGTGCGTGCGGTGCTGCCGGTGGTCCGCGCCTCGCTGCGTCCTTCGGTGCGGGTCTTCGCATGCTTGCGGATCACCTCGCGATCGCGATCCGAGAACTTGCTGGCGCTGCGCTCGCGCGTGGTCGTCGTCGTTGTCGCCGTGGACTGGCCTGAGTACGGCAGCACCGTCACGATCTTGTAGGTCGCCGGATCGACCACGACGATCTGATCTTTCACCAGCGCAAAGCTGTAGCCGCGATATTGCGGCACGATCTCGACGACGTCGGGCGGCAGTGTCGAGAGGTGCACGTCGCGCGGCACCACCGTGCCGACATTCAGCGAGAAATTGACGCTGGTCAGCGGCCGCACGTTCAGGTGCGAGATCGACGCGCTGATCCTGGTCTCCTGCTGCTTGCTGATATTGACGTCGGTCTGGGCGGCAGCCTGATTGCTCGTCGGCGCAGTCGGTGCCTGCTGGGCCTGGTTGGTTCCGGATGCGGCCGGTGCCTGCTGGGCCTGATTGTTGGCCGGCGGCGGATTGGACCGGTCCTGCGCCTGGTTGGTGTTCGCCGGAGGCGGGTTGGCGCTCTGCTGCGTTGCAGGCTGGTTGCCGGCTGCATTGGAATTTGCCGCACCGCTCTGTGACTGCGCGGTCGAGCCCGTATTGGCGGTGCCGGAGCCGGACGATGGTGGATTGGCCTGCGTGGTCTGGGCTGGCGTTCCCGACGTCGTTGATTGCTGCGGTTGCGATGTGGTCTGCTGCTTGTCGGCCGCGCTCGAAGGCGAGGTAGCGGATGGCGCGGTGGTATTCGACTGGGACTGCGGCGTCTGCTGAGACGGCGTAGTCGTGCTGGGCGATTGCGCAAACGCGGCGCTCGCCAGCACCACCCCCAAGGCGGTGGTTGCCAATAGGCGTGTCATGGTTCACTCCCTTTCAACTAATGAAACTGGCCTACTAACCTGCGTTAAAACGAGCAGTTCCAGTTTTTCCCGAAGGAAGGCCGCGCTCATTTTTCTGCGGAACCTGCAATGCCAGCGAAGAGTGCCGGGATCATCGCCTATCGCAAACGAGGGAACATCGAGGTGCTCCTCGTCCATCCCGGCGGGCCGTTCTGGCGTAACAAGGATCTCGGCGCATGGTCGATCCCGAAGGGCGAGTATGCGGACGGAGACGACGCAGAGATCGCCGCGCGACGGGAGTTCGCGGAAGAGCTGGGACTCGAGCTGTCGGTGCCGCTGACCCCGCTTGGCGAGGTCAGGCAGCGCGGGGGCAAGCGCGTCACCGCTTTCGCGGCCGAGCTCGATCTCGACGTGCGCAGCATTCGCAGCAACACCTTCGAGATGGAATGGCCGCCGCGCAGCGGCAAGCGGCAGGCCTTCCCGGAAGTCAACCGCGCCGAATGGTTCACGCTCGGCGCGGCGCAGGTGAAGATCAACGCGGGACAACGTCCGCTGCTCGACCGGCTTACGCTGCTGATCGGCGGCTAGCGCGCCGCCTCACTCCGCCTTGATGTTCGCGGCCGCGACCACCTCGGCGAGCTCCTTGGTCTCCTTGGCGATCTTCGCGGCGTAGTCGGCCGGGCTGAGCACGCTGACGACGCCCTGCGACCCGAGCTTCTCCTCAACCGCCGGATCCTTGGCGGCGGCGACGATCTCCCGGTGCAGGGTTTCCAGGATGGGCGCCGGCGTCGCCTTGGGCATGAAGAAGCCGACCCAGAACGAGATGTCGAAGCCGGGATAGCCGGCTTCCGCCACGGTCGGCACATCGGGCAGCGCCGGCAGCCGCTCGGCCGAGGACACCGCCAGCGCGCGCAGCTTGCCGGCCTTGACCAGCGGCACGGCGGAGAGCGGATCGAACACCGCCAGCACCTCCTGTGCGAGAATGCCGACCTCGGCGGCCGAGCCGCCGCGATAGGGCACGTGGATCAGCTTGATGCCGGCCTTCTGGCTGAGCAGCTCCATGGCGAGATGGGCGAGATTGCCGTTGCCGCCGGAGCCGTAGGCGAGCGCGCCGGGCGCGGCCTTGGCCGCAGCGACCAGATCAGCCACCGACTTGACGTTCGCCGTCTTGGGATTCTCGGGGTTGACGACGAGGACGAGCGGCGCCGACACCACCGTGGTGAGCGGCGCAAAGTCCACTTGCGGATCGTAGCGGATGTCCTTGAACAGCGTCTTGTTCAGCGTGATCGTCGACGAGTTGCAGGCGAGCATGGTGTAGCCGTCCGCCTCCGCACGCGCGACGCCCTCGGCGGCGATCATGCCGTTGGCGCCGGCGCGGTTCTCGACCACGAAGGGCTGGCCGAGCTTGCTGCCGAGCCGATCGCCGATGATGCGCGCGACGACATCGACCGGGCCGCCCGCGCTGAAGCCGACCATGATCTTGACCGGCCGCGACGGATATTTCTGCGCGAGGGCCTCTGTCGCCAGCGCCAAGGCGCAAAGTCCTGCGATGACTGCCAGCAGCCGGGCCGTTCGTTGCATTCGTTCTCTCCCAGACCTCTTGGCGCCGCTTGTGCATGCTTGTTGGTGCGACACCTTCGAAGATCATGATGGGCGGCTGGGCCGGATTTCGCAATCGCGTTTGGGCGCCGGCATTCCGCGGCACGGCAGGCGAACCCCGCTTGCAAACAAAAAGTGTGAAAACAACCCCATGCACAGTAGACCGCCCCTGTCAGAACAAGGACTTGCGGGCGGCGGACGAATTTTTCGGATTCACGAAATAAATTCTGAGGCGTCGGGCAAAACAGTGGCATACTGGCATCATCGCAACAGTCGCGAGCGTCATGGCCCGCCAGGCCGAAGCCGTCCGACGCGGTTGCGCCTAAACCCTTCATCGACATTCTAATATTCGCATTCGCGCGCAGCAGCGAACGGCCGTTCGCGCCTGCGCCGCCAGAAGGACACAGCACATGACGACAGCTCTCGAACGCCACATCACTTCGCCGCTCGCGGCATCCGATCGCAGCGCCCCCGCCGCGAACCCGCGCGTCAAACTCTACAAGCGGCGCATTGCGATCAGCCATCCCGACCCGCAAGCCGGCGAGCAGCTGCTAGTCGAGGCGCTCGGCGCCGCCGACCGTGACGCGATGCACGGCATACTGAGGCAATTGGTCAAGGCCAGCGCGGTCGGGCAGAAGCCCGACGAAGCCAACCTCGCCTTCATGATCTCGACGATCAGGAGCATCGCGCCGAAGGATTCCGTCGAGGCCATGCTGGTGTCGCAGATGGTATCGGTGCACATGGCGGCGATGCGCTTTGCCTGCCGGCTCGCCTGCACCGACGATCTCGCGCAGCAGGAGGGCATCGCCCGCGCGTTGACCCGGCTCTCCCGCACCTTCGCCGCTCAGGTCGAAGCGCTGAATCGCCATCGCAACAGCGACGAGCGCGCAATCACGGTGCAGAACCTGTCGGTGCAGGACGGCGGACGGGCGATCGTGGGCAACGTCACGCAGCATGCGGGCGTGCTCGTTGCGGAGGCCGGCGCGAGCGGCGCAGGGCAGGGGCCGAGCCGATGACCGGCGCCCACGCCCGCAACACGGCACCGATGCAGTCGAGCCCTCGCTGCTGCGCGAGGACTCGCGACGGCGGCCCGTGCCGCGCCCCGGCCAGGCGGGGGAAGCCGCGATGTCGCATGCACGGTGGGGCAAGGCGATCGGGGGCGCCGAGAGGAAACCGGAACGCACAGAAGCACGGCCTGTTCACGCGAGCGGCCAAAGCCGAGTCGCGACAGCAGCGACTGCTGCTCGAACAGGCGCAAAGACTGCTGGAGGAGCTGAGGTGATGCCGCTGTCGCGAGCGGGGCCGGCTGCCGTCCTCCGGTCCTGACGCGCGTGCTGACGGCCTCACCCCTTAACAATTTACGCGTGTTTGTGAATTACTTCACACGCCCGTTATTCCCGTTATCGCTAGCTTGGACCGATATCGGAAAAACAGCGGGAGGGTGTCATGGGCGCATTGAATCTTGCGCAGGTCCTCTGGGAGGAACGACGGGCGCTCCGCGGAGATCCTCTGGAATTCCCGCCAAAGACCGAGAACGATGCGGCAGCCAGCGCCCCGCCAGTCCCGGCACCGCCAGCGTCTGAGCCCTCTTCAATACTACCCTTCGACCTAACGATTACAAATCGGCTCGCCTCCTCCGAAGTCCCGCCAGGGCCATTGCCGCCACAGACCGAGCAGGTCCCCGATCAGCTCCTAGAAATCTATCGGACCTTCAACGCAGACGACCGATGGGCGCTGTGCCTGTCCGGTGGCGGAATCCGCAGCGCGGCGTTTGCGCTCGGTATCCTGCAAAGGATTGCCGCGCTGGAGGTCACGTCGAAACGCAAGAACGAGAAGGCCGGCTCGGCCCTGAAGCAGTTCGAGTATCTGTCGACAGTATCGGGAGGCGGTTATATCGGCAGTTGGCTGTCGGGCTGGCTGTATCAGGAGCGCCAGCGCGAGAAGGGGCGCCAGGCTCTGATTGTCCCCCCACTCTGCGGAACGGCCGGTCCAAGCGTCCCGGCGGATAAGGTTGTTCCAGCACTCACCATGCGCGAGAGCCGCGGTCCGCTCGGAGACCACGAGGAAGCGGAGCCGATTTCCAACCTTCGGCGCAACTCGCACTTCCTCTCTCCAAGCTTCTCGTCGCTTTCTCCCGACCTGTGGAGCGATGTCGCCAGCGTCCTGCGCAATCTGTTCCTGAACTGGATCCTGCTCGTCCCTCCGATGATCCTTGCGGTGCTCGTCACCAAGGCGCTCTACTTTGCGCTTATCGACGCCCACAGCATCACGGAAAGGTCGATATGGTTTCTGGTCGTGATGGCCATACCAACGCTGTGCTTGTTGGTTTCCCTGTCCTTCTCCGTCGCAAACCGCCCGGCGCGCGGCTGGATCAACGTCTCGCAGCCCCGCTTTCTCCTGTGCGATCTCGCTCCCTTCCTTGTCGGAGCCGCACTGCTGGTGCTCGTGCTGCAGAGCCCGTATGGTCTGAAGACTCTCACGGATGTGCTTCGCGTCAGCGGCTTCGAATTTGTCGAGAAATTCAACAACGAGCATCCGGCCGCGGCGGTGCTGATCCGCGGAACGATCCTTGGCATGATCTTTTTCCTGGCGTCCTGGGCGCTGGCGCCCCTGTGGACCATCATCTTCGGGAGATCGTCCCGGCCGCCGCCCGAGTCGCGCCCCAAACATCCGTGGATGGAGCTGATCGCCTGGGCTGTCGCCGGCGCGGCTTTCGGTCTGCTGAACGCGGTAGGACTGATTTTGCTCTGGAGCATCAACCCCTCCGACTCCGCCGCCACGGCAGCGGGTTTTGCCTGCGTATTCGGGCTGCCCTGGATCGTGCTGGCGCGCATCGTCGCCGACGTGACCTATATTTCGTTTGCCGAGTTCCTGTCCGAAGTGGATGTCGGGCTGGAATTTCAGGCGCGGTCGAGCGGGCTCTTCACGCTGGCCTATCTCGGCTGGCTCGTGTGGTTCGGGCTCGTGCTCGGCGCGCCACCGGCTGCAAGATGGATCGAGACCCAGATTGGCAGTGCAACCGTGCCCTCGCTCGCAGCCGGAGGAGGTCTTTCCGGCCTGCTCTCCATCCTCCTCGGAGCGAGCTCGAAGACGAAGACCGCGGCCGAGCAGATTTCAGGCGTGCGCCAATATCTCGGCCTCAACACGATCGCGGCCGTCGCCGCGGCGATCTTCGCGGCCGTCCTGGTCGCTCTGCTGTCCATCGGCTGGGACGCAGCTTTCAGATCGCTTGCCTCCGGCGCAGACGGTCACATGCCCTGGACCATGGTGTTCCTGGCGGGCATCTTGCTCGGCGCGCTGATCTACGCGGCCGCACATGTCCTCAGCATCAACCGATACTCACTCCACGGCCTCTACCGGAACCGGCTGGTTCGCGCCTTCCTCGGTGCGTCGCGCAACGAGAAGGAGCGTGACAAGACGAAGAACGCTTTTACGGATTTCGATGGCCGGGACAGCCCGCTTCTGCACGAGCTTTGGGAGCATGACGTCGCGCCGACGGAGGCCAATTGGAAGCCGTTCCACGTCATCAGCGGGGCGCTCAACCTCGTGTCATCAAAGAACCTGGCTTGGCAGGAACGGATGGCTGCGCCTTTCACGTTCTCGCCTTTGCATTGCGGCAGCGCCATATTTTCAGACGGTGCATACCGGACGACTTACGCCACAAAGGACCAGCCGCAACCTTACGGTGGAAACCTGACGCTGGGGACCGCGATGGCGATTTCCGGTGCTGCCGTGAGTCCGAGCATGGGTTACAACTCCTCGCCGGGCGTCGCCTTCCTGATGGCGCTGTTCAACGTGCGGCTCGGCTGGTGGCTCGCCAATCCGCGCGGCGACAATCCCTACTATTCGGAGGTCAAGCCAACGAACGCGCTCCGACCGTTCTTCATGGAGATGTTCGGACTGACCAGCGAGACCGAGCGCTGGGTCTACCTCACCGACGGCGGGCACTTCGAAAATCTAGGCCTCTACGAGATGGTCCGCCGGCGCTGCCGCGTGATCGTGGTCAGCGACGCCGGCTGCGACCCCGATTATTCCTTCGAGGACCTCGGCAATGCGCTGCGCAAGATCTGGATCGATCTCGGAGTACGCATCGACCTGGACGGGCTTGACCTCCTGAAGAAGCGCTTCAAGGAACGTCCAACCCCCGCCGAGCAAGCGCCCTACTGGGCGATCGGTGACATTCTCTATCGTGAGGCCGATGGCGGCGACTCGCAGAACGGACTGCTCCTGTATTTCAAGTCGGGCCTGCACGGCACGGAGCCCATGGGTGTGTTGAGCTATGCGATAGCCCACGCGACCTTTCCGCACGAGACCACGCTGAACCAGTTCTTCTCGGAATCGCAATTCGAGAGCTATCGGGCACTCGGCTACGAGATCGCAGAGCGTGCATTCGAGTGCGGCGAAGGTCTTTCGGTCGACGTGAAGACCGGGGCGCCCCCGACGTTCCTCTCGATTGTCGAGAAGCTGAAAGCATCGCCGCCTTCGCCACCGCCCCCGCCGCCGCAATGACCGGATTCATTCTAGCCTGCGCCTCAACCGGTCTCGCGGCAAGTTCCGTGAAGTTTCCATGACCGGCGGACGTGGCAATCGGCGACGATCCGGATTCGAAATGCCCGTTGCACACGGAACTTCTCGCGGTGGCGCCACTTTGAATGGGCAACGGAAGCGTGCCCGATGAATGCCGAAACGGAACTCAAATTCCGCCTTGCGCCACGAAAGCTGTCATCCGTCCTGCGCGATGGCGCGTTAGACGGACAGCGTGGCGACCGGTCGGAGCAGGATCTGGTGTCGACCTATTACGACACCAGCAAGCAGAAGCTCAGGCGACATGGTCTCACGCTCCGCATCCGCAAGGTCGGCGACCGCTATGTGCAGACCGTGAAGGCCGGCGGCGCCGGAACCGTGACGCGCGGCGAATGGGAGCATGAGGTCGCAGGCGCAAGGCCCGACTTCAAGCAGATCAAGAACACGCCTCTGGCGGATCTCGCGTCCAAGAAACTTCCGCGCAAGCTGCGGGCGGTGTTTCGGACCGAGGTCCACCGCACGACTGAAGCAAGGCGGGTGCGACGGAGCCAGATCGAGCTCGCCGTCGACCGCGGCCGCATCGGCGCCGGACGGCGTTCGCGGCCGGTGGCTGAGCTCGAGCTGGAATTGAAGTCCGGACAGGCCGCCGACCTGTTCCGGCTGGCGCGCAATCTCGAACGCAGAACGGGCGCGGAGCTCGATCTTCGCTCGAAAGCCGAGCGAGGCTTTGAACTCGTGACGGGAAACGGCGCGGGCGCGCAGCATGCCGAGCCGATCGAGCTGACACACGAGCTGTCGCCGCGCAATGCCTTCGGCGTGATCGCGCATTCGACGCTGCGTCAGATCACGGCGAATGCCGATCCGGTGCGGGACATGGATTCGGAAGGCGTCCACCAGATGCGCGTCGGCCTGCGACGCTTACGGGCCGCGATCTCGCTGTTCTCCGACATCCTGCCGCGCGCCAGCACCGAGCGGATCAAGACCGAGCTCAAATGGCTCACGGGCGAACTGGCGCCGGCACGCGAGATCGACGTCTTCCTCAATGAAAGCATTCGGCCGATCGCCGATCAGGGCGTGCCGAAACGCGGCGCTCGCGCGATCGCCAAGAAGTTTTCCGCGGAGCGGAGGGCCGCCTTCGCGCGCGCCCGCCAGGCCGTCGAATCACCCCGCTACCGCCGCCTGCTGATCGACGTGATCGAGTGGATCGAGACCGGACAGACCCGCGCCGGTGACGATCGGTCGATTGCTGCTTACGCCGCCTCCGTACTGGACCGCCGGATCAGGAAGGCGCGCAAGCAGGGCAAGCATCTGGACGATCTCGATCCGATGCAACGCCACAAGTTGCGGATCAGGATCAAGAAGATCCGTTACGCCGTCGACTTCTTTGGGAGGCTCTACAGTGATCGCGACCAGGCGCAGCTCGCAAGCCTCTCCGGCCGGCTGAAGGCGATTCAATCCGCGTTGGGATCGCTCAACGACTTCATGACGCATCGCGAGCTGGCGACGGAGACGGCGTTGTCGGCGCCGCCGGCGAACCGGCGCGCCCAGGCTTTCGCATCTGGGTTCATCGTCGGCCAGGAGCGAGAGGCGGCGCGCAGCCTGATGAAGGACGCCGCGGGGGAGCTGCATCGATTGCACCGGCTGCGCGTCGCGCCGCGCAAGTGACCGTGGGAGAACCGGAATGTCATGGGTCGGCAGCTGGCGAAATCAGTTCGGCTCCATCCTTCGCATCATCAGCGAGACGGAGGGGCGCATCGAAGGCACTTTCGCGACGGCGCTCGAAGATAGCGGCTTCTATGGACAAACGGTGCAAGTCACCGGGTTTCACAGGGGCAATTGCATCGGCTTTGTCGCCGTGGGCTCGTCTGCGACAGGCGACCGCGTGGTTTCCTACACGGGGCTGTTGCGGCATGGAAAGATGGAGACCGCCTGGTTCCTGGTCGCCGACCAGGCGTTGACTGCCGCCAGCGAGGGCGAGCCCGCCAAGCTCGAGCCGTTGAATTGGTGGCGCGCCGTGACGACCAACGTCGATAGTTTCGAACGGATCTAGCGCCGCCCCGCCTGATGGACCTTTGAGCCAGAAAGCTCGGTGCCGCAGCCATCGAGCTAGAGCGGAATGTCTTTAGGTCGAATCGATTGCCGCGGGCTCGGTGCAACCTCTCCCGCTTGCGGGAGAGGTCGCGCCGAAGGCGTGGGTGAGGGCTTTCTCCTCTTCGGGGCTATCCCACTGCGGAAACACCCTCTCCCCAGCCCTCTCCCGCAAGCGAGGGCTTTGCTTAATCGGGTGTGCGGGAGCAGTTCCCGATATGTGATTTTTTTGCGAGGGGTCGATCGGCGCGCGGCGTCGAACGATTGCGTTTTCGCGGCCGATCGAGGGCGTTGGGCTGTGGCGGTCATGCCGCAGCTCCTGCAGGAGACAGCACCG